>JACIXM010000334.1 GCA_014360395.1 Actinotalea sp. | reverse complement strand
CCTCGTGCCGCCCGACAGGGCGGCCCCACTGGACGCGCTCGGCCGACCACTCCCGGGCGATCTTCAGCGACCACTTGCCCGCCCCGGCGCAGATGGCCGGGATGGACAGGCGGCCCGTGTTGAGCGTGCTGAGCGCGATGCGCAGGCCCTGACCCTCGACGCCGAGCAGGTTCGCGGCCGGCACGCGGACCTGGTGGAACCGCGTCACCCCGTTCTCCATGCCGCGCAGGCCCATGAACCGGTTGCGGTTCTCGACCGTGATGCCGGGGGAGTCCGCCTCCACGACGAACGCCGAGATCCCGCCGCGGTGGCCCTCGCCCGGCGGGACGGTCGCCATGACGACGAGGAGCTCGGCGATCGGCCCGTTGGTCGTCCACAGCTTCACGCCGTCCAGCAGGTAGGCGCTGCCGTCGTCGGTCGGGGTCGCGGTGGAGCGCATGCGCGCCGGGTCCGAGCCGACGTCCGGCTCGGTCAGCAGGAAGGCCGAGACCGCGCCGGCGGCACAGCGGGGCAGGAACGCCTCCTTCTGCTCCTCGGAGCCGAACATCCGCACCGGCTCGGGCACACCGATCGACTGGTGCGCCGACAGCAGCGCCCCCAGGCTCGGGTGCACGGTGCTGACGAGCATGAGTGCGCGGCCGTAGTGCACCAGCGGCAGCCCGAGGCCTCCGTAGCGCTGCGGGATCTTGATCCCGAACGCGCCGAGGTCCGCCAGGCCGGCGAGGTACTCGTCGGGGACGTGGTCCTCGCGCTCGATGCGCAGGCCGTCGAGCGTGCGGCAGTAGGCGGCGAGCGCGCCGAGGAAGGCCTCGGCCCGCGCGGCGTCGTGGGGTCCGGCTCGGGGTGGGGATGGACGAGGGAGAGGTCGAAGGACCCGAGGTACAGCCCCTTGGCGAAGCTGGGACGCTCCCAGCGGGTCTCGCGGGCCTCCTCCGCGACCTGGCGCGCGGCGCGCGCTCCGGCCTCGGGTGCGGTCGTCCGTGCGGTCGTCTGCGCGCTCATCACGAGCCCCCTCGCCGGGCCTGCGCGGGACAGGCCCACACGTCGATGCTACTCAGCGGTAACCCGCCGCGACAGGGTCCGGGTGGCGCCAGACGCGCCCAGGAGGCCCAGCGGGGTCGCGTCTCACTCCGCGGCGCAGCGCCGCGCATCTGTGACCGGTCACAGGTGCGGTGGCCCGGACGCCGGGGCGCACCTTCCCCGGCCTTCGTCGGCAGGGGACTGTGCACGGTCACAGACGACCGGTGCAGGGCTCGTCGCGGAGGCGACCCGGCACCCGACGACGGAGTTGGAGCTCGTGAGGTCACCCACCGACCCCCACCGCCACCCCCGCAGGACCACGACCGCCGCCGTCGCCGGCGTCCTCACCGCGGCCCTCGCCGGCAGCCTCGGCGCGACGCTGCCCGCCCAGGCGGCGCCGTCGTCGGCCGCGGGCACCGTCACCGCCCAGGACGACGCGACCGTCTCGCTCGACCTGTCGGGCACCTGGCGGTTCACCCTCGGCGACGACCCGGCGTACGCCGACCCCGCCTTCGACGACTCGGGCTGGACCGAGCTGCAGGTCCCCGAGGTCGACGGCGCTCCGCAGTTCGACGACTACGACGGCTTCGGCTGGTACCGGCTCACCTTCGACCTGCCGGCCGGTGCCAGCGGTGCCAACAGCGTCGCCTCCCTCGGGTTCCTCGACGACGTCGACGAGGCCTACCTCAACGGCACCCTCATCGGCAGCTCCGGCTCGATGCCCCCGGACGCGCAGAGCCAGTGGTTCGAGCGGCGGCTGTACCCGGTGCCCGCCGACGCCCCGGTCTTCGGCGGCAGCAACACCCACGCGGTGCGGGTGTACGACATGGACGGCGGCGGCGGGTGGTACCAGGGCCCCGTCGGCCTGTACTCCAAGGACGCGGCGCGCGCCGAGGTCTACGGCGTGGAGGGCCCGCTCGCGGACGCTGCGACGACGGCGTGGGCGACGGCGCTGCTCGACCGTCAGGCCACGGCCCTTGCTGCGGGCGACGTCGACGCCTACCTCGCGACCCTCACGCCGGACCACGTCCACGACGGCCGCGACCTGGACCGGCGCGAGCGCGAGCTGCGCACCTGGCTCGAGCAGTCCGACGGCACGCTGACGCTGTCCGACACCGGCGTCGAGGTCGTGGAGGCCACCGACGGGCGCCTGCTCGTGGACACCAACCGCACGATCACCGGCACCCGCGACGGCGCGCCGTACGTCTTCGACGAGCCGGGCCAGGAGTTCCTGGTCCTGGACCGCGCGTCGCGCAGCGAGGCGGGGAACCGGTCGCGCTTCCTCCGCGATCACGTCGACTCGGCCCTGGAGGGCGACCGGCGCGAGTACGTCGTCTACCTCCCGCCGTCGTACTACGCGGAGCCGGACCGGCAGTTCCCGGTCGTGCACCTGCTGCACGGCTTCAACGGCGGCAGCCGGGAGTGGGAGCCGCGGGACATGGACGCGCGCCTGGACGAGGTCTTCACCACCGGCGGGCTCGAGGAGTCGATCGTCGTCATGCCTGACGGCGAGTCGCTCTGGTACGTCGACCACGCCGACGGCACCCCGTGGCGCAGCATGTTCCTCACCGAGCTGCTGCCGCAGGTCGACGCCGAGTACCGCACCATCGCCGACCGCGCCTTCCGCGGCCTCAGCGGAGTCTCCATGGGCGGGTTCGGCGCGTACTCCCTCGGCCTGGCGAACCCGGACCTCTTCTCCTCCCTCGCCTCGCACATGGGGGCGCTCAACATCCCGCCGTCGCTGGTCGGGGTGCGGGAGACGACGCCGACGACGCCGCCGCTCGCCCTGGCGGCCACGATGACGCCGGAGCAGCTGTCCCGGCACACGTACTTCCTGGACGCGTGCGAGTTCGACGGCTTCGCGTTCGACGACGTCGTCCGCGGCTTCAGCGCGACGTTGACCGCGAAGGGCGTGGACCACACCGCCGTCGTCTACCCCGACGGCATCCACAACGACGACTGCTGGCTGCCGCGCATCGCCGACTCCTTCGGTCTGCACAGCGACCAGGTGCGCGCCGCGCTCGAGGCCGACACGACGGCCCCGACGGTCACCGCGGTCGTCGACGGTCGCACCGTCACGCTGGCGGGCGGGGACGACCTCGCCCTGGCCCGGGTCGAGTACGCCGTCAACCGCAACGACGGCAGGTTCACGACGTACACCGGCCCGATCACCCTGCCGGACCGGGCCGTGACGCTGCGCGTCCGGGCGGTCGACGTCGCCGGCAACGTCAGCGCCGTGCAGTCCGTGCGGGTCGCCCCGCCACGCGCCGGCCGCTGACCCTCCGCCCGCTACGCCGGGCACACACCGTGGAGAGTTCCCCGCCCCAGACGCGGGGAACTCTCCACGGTCCGGCGTCCGGGTCCGGTCCGGCGCCGGCGCTGGGCCGCGAAGGCTCGGCGCGCGGGCAGCGGGGGCCGGTGCCACAGTGATCGTCATGACCACCTCCGCACACGGGACCGCCTCCCGCGCCTTCCGGCACCCGGCCGTCCGCAAGGGCGCCCGCCTCGGGTACGCCGCGAACGGCCTCATCAACATCATCATCGGCTGGATCGCGCTGCAGGTGGCCTTCGGGGGTGGCTCGGGCGGGCAGGAGGCCAGCGCCGGGGGTGCGCTGGAGACGCTCGTCGCGCAGCCGTTCGGCGCGGTCCTGCTGTGGATCGCGTTCGCCGGCTTCGCGCTGCTGGGCGTGTGGAACATCGTCTTCGCGTTCCTCACGGACGAGACGAAGGAGCGGGTCAAGGCGGGCGCCAAGGGCGTCACCTACCTCGTGCTGGCGGGAACGACGCTGCGGGTCGTCACCGGCGGCAGCGGGAGCGACGACACCAGCGGCATGACCGCGACCCTCATGCAGCAGCCGTTCGGACGCGTCCTCGTCGCGCTCGTCGGCCTGGGCGTCGTCGGCGTCGGCGTCTACCAGATCGTCAAGGGCTGGAAGAAGAAGTTCCTCGAGGACCTGCAGAGCCGACCGCCGCACTGGGCGGAGCTGGCCGGACGCGCGGGCTACGTCGCCCGGGGTGTCGCGTTCGTCGTCGTCGGCGGTCTGTTCGTGACCGCCGCGGCCACGGCCGACCCGGAGGAGGCGCAGGGCCTCGACGGCGCGCTGCAGACGCTGCGGGAGGCGCCGTTCGGGCAGGTGCTGCTCGTCCTCGTGGCGCTCGGGTTCGTCGCCTACGGCGTGTACTCCTTCGCCCGGGCGAAGTACGCCCGCCTCTGACGACGGTCCGCCGACCGGCTCCGGCCCCGCCGGTCAGGGCCCGTCGGCGCGGGCCGTCCCCTCGCCGGCGGCCAGGCGCTCGCGCAGGGCGGCCAGGTCCGCCTCGAGCCGCTCGACGAGCTCGAGCGTCCCCGGAGCCGCGTCGTCGGTGCCGCGGTCGTCCCCGGCCCGGACCGTCGCCTCGGGGACGCCGACCTCCAGCTCGGGGCGGGCGGCGAGCTCCTGCATCGTCGAGACGATGATCCCGATGAACAGGTTCAGGGCCGTGAAGGCCGTGGCGATGATGAACGGCACGAAGAACGCCCACGCCCAGGGGAACACCTCGATCACGGGTCGGGCGATGCCCATCGACCAGCTCTCCAGGGTCATCACCTGGAACAGGGTGAACAGGCTCGCCCCGACGCTGCCGAACCACTGCGGGAACTCCGCGCCGAAGAGCTTCGTCGCCAGCACCGCCGAGGTGTAGAAGAGGACGCCCAGCAGGGCCATGACGCCCAGCAGGCCCGGGATGGCGTGGAGGAACGCCGCGACCACCCGCCGCAGCGACGGCACCACGGTGAGCAGGCGCAGGACGCGCAGGACGCGCAGCGCCCGCAGCACCGCCCACGGACCGCCGCCCGGGACGAGCGCGACCGACACCACGACCAGGTCGAACACCCGCCAGCCGCTGGACCAGAACGACCGCCCGTAGGCGACGAGGCGGGCCACGAGCTCGACGACGAAGACCGCCAGGCAGGCGGTGTCGATCGCGATGAGCAGGCCGCCGGCCGCGTCCATCACCCGCGCGTCCGTCTCCAGCCCCAGGACGACCGCGTTGAGGAGGATGACGGCGACGACGACGCGCTGGACCGGACCGGACTCCACGCGTTCGGCGAGCCGCAGCCGCCACGGGGCCACGTCCGTGCGTCGTCGCAGCACCTCGGTCTCGTCCGTCGTCATGCCGCTCCTGTCGGTGGTCGTGGCGGGCCCCCGGCACGCGCACCATAGCCGCGGCGGCGCCCGGTCCGGGAGTCGCCGTCCGCGCGCGACGGCCACCCGACGGCACCGGCCTGGCTAGCCTCGTGCTGCCGGCCCCGGGACGGCCGGGCGGACGGAGCGCAGCATGACGACGACGACCCCGGACCCGGTCCGACGGACGGCCCGCCACGAGCTGCTCGTGCGCTACGAGACGCGCAGCGCGTCCTGGCTCATGGGTGCCGCCATCGGCTTCCTGGCCGTCTACGCGGCCCAGGTGCTCTGGACCGACCTGCCGGGATGGCTGGGGCGGGTCCTGGTCTGGGTCAACGTCGCGGTGTGGGTCGTGTTCGCGGTCGACCTCGCGGTCCGCCTGGCCCTGGCGCCCCGGCCGCTGCGGTACGTGCTGCGGCACCCGATCGACGTCATGGCGGTCGCGCTGCCGATGCTGCGGCCCCTGCGCGTGCTCCGGATCTTCACCGCCGGCCACACCCTGTTCACCCGCGGCTCCGGGCTGGTGCGGACAGGGCAGGCCGTGGTGTTCTCCGCCGGTCTGCTCATCGCCATCGGGGCGCTCGCGATCCTCGACGTGGAGCGGGACGCCGAGGGCGCGACGATCACGACGTTCGGTGACGCCCTGTGGTGGGCGATGGTGACCGTCACGACCGTCGGCTACGGCGACCACTACCCGGTCACCGGGCTGGGCCGGGCGGTCGCCGCCGCGCTCATGGTGGTGGGGATCTCGGTGCTCGGCGTCGTCACCGCGAGCGTGGCGGCCTGGTTCAGCACGGAGCGGACGCCGGCGCCGGAACCGGTGCCCCCCGCTGCGTCCGGGGCGCGCGACGTCCGGGTCGGCGCCGCCCCGGACGCCACGCACGAGACCGGGGGCGGGTCCGCGCCGTCGTCGGAGGAGTCGGTGCGCCTCGCACAGCGCCTCGCCGACGCCGACCGGCTGCTGGCGGAGGGCGCGCTGACCGGGGCGGAGCACGCGCGGGTCCGCGAGCGGCTCCTGGCGCGAGCCGTGGAGGGGTAGCCGGGTCCTGCGGCGGGCCCGCGTGCCGTCGCTAGCCTGACCTGCGTGACCCGCACCCGTGAGGACGAGCTCGAGCCCGTCCAGCTCATCCGGCAGTCCGGCACGGTCCTGCGCATGGGCAAGGCGATGCTCGCCTCCGGCACCGGCAGCTACCGGGTCAAGACGGCGATGCAGCAGGTGGCCGCCGCCCTCGGGCTCGACCGGCACCAGGCCCACGTGACGCTCACCGAGATCACGGCCACGTCGCACCGCGGGCCGATCTTCCGCACGGAGGTCGCCGAGGTCCGGTCGATCGGCGTCAACGCGCACCGCCTGCAGGAGCTGACGCACCTCGCCAACGGCCTGCGGCCCGGCGCGACGGTCGAGCAGGTCAACGCCGAGCTGGACCGGATCGAGCGGCTGCGGCCCCTGTACCCGGCCCTGCTCAACGCGCTCTTCGCCGCCGTCGCCTGCGGGGCGTTCGCCTTCCTCAACAACGGCGGGCCGGTGGAGGTGCTGGGGGTCTTCCTCGCCGCGGGCCTCGGCCAGCTCGTGCGGCGGTACTTCCTGCACCGGCACGTGAACCAGTTCGCGGTCACGGGCCTGGCCGCGGCCGTCGCCTGCCTCGTCTACCTCGGTTTCGTCGAAGCCCTGGACGCCGTGGCGTCCGGCGCCGGGCAGGGCCACGAGGCGGGGTACGTGTCCGCCGTGCTCTTCCTCGTCCCCGGGTTCGCGCTGGTCACCGGCGCCCTGGACCTGGCGAAGTTCGACTTCTCCGCCGGCGTCGCCCGCGAGGTGTACGCGATGGTCGTGCTCCTCGCGGCCGGCACGGCCGTGTGGGCGGTCTCGTGGGTCACCGGCCTGACCCCGGACCCGGCGGCAGCGCTCGCGATCCCGCCCGTGGTCGAGACGCTGCTGCGCCTGCTGGCGAGCTTCCTCGGCGTGCTCGGGTTCGCCCTCCTGTTCAACTCGCCGGTCCGGATGGCGCTCGCGGCGGCCGGGATCGGGATGGTCGCCAACACCCTGCGCCTGGAGCTCGTCGACGTCGGCATGGCCGTGCAGGCGGCGACGATGATCGCGACGTTCGTCGTCGGCGTGCTCGCCGCGGTGGTGGCGCCGCGGATGCGGCTGCCCCGCATCACCCTGTCCGTCCCCGCGGTCGTGATCATGGTTCCGGGCGCCGCGGTGTACCGGACCTTCGTCAGCCTCAACAACGGCGACGCCGAGGTCGCGGTGACCGCCGGCGTCCAGGCCGTGTTCGTCGTGATCTCCATCGCCATCGGCCTCGCGGCCGCGCGCATCCTCACGGACCGGGCCTGGGGGTTCGAGCGCTGAGCGGCCGTGTGGCGCCGGACCGGGGCGTCGTCGTCGGCCGCGCGCTGCCTTTGCTCCGCGGTCGCGGCGGCGGGTACCCTGACCGACGCAAGGCCCTGGAGACGTCGCATAGTCAGGTCTAGTGCGCGGCCCTGCTAAGGCCGTGAGGGGTGCAAGCCCCTCCGTGGGTTCAAATCCCACCGTCTCCGCCCGTGATCACGAGAGCCCGGACCGCCACGGTCCGGGCTCTCGTGCTGTGGTGTCGGCGGCCCTCGGCGCCGCCCCTCGAAGCCCATGGGGAGCCCGTTCGCCGGCAGTCGGGTCACGGCCTCCCCGGTCCGGAGCGCCGGCCGGCACCGGGTCGCCGGGGGACCGCCGGCGAGTGGGAGCCCGGCAGGGCGGCGCTGCGGGACGCGTGGCTCGGCGTGGCCCTCCTCCCGATCAGCGCCTTTCTCGCCTTCAGGGTCGCGCTTCTGCTGAGCGCGGCGTTCTCACCGAGCTTCCTCGGTACCGATTCCAGCACAGCGGGAATCCCCGACCCGGTGTGGCTCGGGCCCCTCACGATCGTCCTGGCGGGCGCCGTGTTCCTCCTGCCCGCGCTGCTCGCCGTCGGGAGGGGGGCCCGGGCGTCGCGACATGGGCGGCGGGGCTGGATACCTGCGGTCACGGCCGTGCTGCTCGTCGCGGTGGTGGTGTGGCTGATCGTCCTGTCCGTGGTCCTCGGGCCGTGACCGTCAGGGACGCGGGTTCGTCCGCGTCCAGCGTCGCTCGTCGCGCCGGTGACCCATGCCCGCGGCGCACCGTCGGCACACCACCGTCACCTCGTCCGCGTCGCGCCCGGTCGCGGGCTGGGCGTCGGCCCACGGCACGTGCGGGAACCGCTCGAGCGGCTCCCGGCTCAGCGCCAGGCCGCAGAGGGTCTGGTTCGTGCCCGGCAGCCATGCGTGCACCTCGCCTGCCGGCAGGCGCACCCCGTCCGGGCTGCGCCACCGGCCCGTTGCTACGACGGCGGCGCTTCTCGGGCGAGCGGTCACGGCTCCTCCTCGGTCCGGTGATCCGACAGCCCTCCAGCATCGTCGGGCGCACCGCGCCGTGCGCGCCGGAGCCGTGGGCGTGGGTCGGCGCCGGTGGCCCCCGGGTGTCCTGGGTCTGGGCGTCGTGCTGGTGTGCGCCGGGCTCGTCATCAGCGCGACCGCCTGACCGGGGCCGGCCCGGCGCCCCTGCTGCGAGCGCGTCCCGTCGCCCGGCGTTCACCGCTGCGCCGTCGGCCCGGCGCGCCGTCGTCGTCGGGCGTGGTTACGGTGCTGAGGTGACGCTGCAGACGGACGTCCCGACCACCGCCGAGACCAGCCTGACGACGGTCCCGGTCGAGCTCCCCGGGGTCGCGCCCGCCGACCCGCCGACGGAGCTGCTGCCCGGCGCCCTGTGGCAGGGCGGGTGCCCGGTCGACTTCGCGTGGGTGCGCGAGCAGGGCATCGGCGTCGTCGTCGACATCGCCGACGCCGACGCCCACCCGCCGGCCGGCGCCACCGACGGCCTGGCGTACGTCAAGGGGCCGCTCGTGGACGGCGAGGAGGTGCCCGACCCGGCGTTCACCCAGCACCTGGCGCGG
>JACIXM010000333.1 GCA_014360395.1 Actinotalea sp. | reverse complement strand
CCGCGGCCCGGCCCGGTACGGGGAGCCGGGTCGGGCCGCGGCAGGGGGGACCCGCCTCAGTCGAGCTGGCGGGCCACCTGGGACTGGGCCGCGGTGAGGGCGTCCTCGACGCTCGCGCCCGTCAGCCAGACCGTCTCCAGCGCCCGGGCCATGGCGTCCTCGGCGCCCTGCCAGCCGTCGACCTGAGGCACGAGGCTGGCGAACTCCGCGGTGGTGGCGTAGCCGGCGCGCTGGTCCGCCTGCTGGTAGGAGTCGCTGTCCAGCACGGAGGTCAGCGGCGACAGGTGGCCGGTGTTGAGGGCCCAGGCCTCGTTGTTCTCGAGCATGAACGCGGCGTACTCGAGCGCGGCGCGGTAGCGGGCCGCGTCACCGTCCCGCTGGACCGGCACGACCCACGTGTGCGAGTTCGCCCACACCCCTGGCTGGTCGTACAGCGTCGGGAAGTCCACCGCCTGGTACCCGAAGTCCGCGGAGCGGGAGTACTCGTTGACCACCCAGGTGCCGTTGACGAGCAGGCCGACGCCGCCGTTGAGCCATGCCTGCTGCGAGGAGTCGTAGGTCTGCGTGGACCGGGCGATACCGCGGTCGTACAGGTCCGCGATGACGCCGAGCGCCTCGCGCCCGGCCTCGGTGTCGACCGTCGCCTCGCCGTCGGCGGAGACGACCGTCTCCCCCTGCTGGGCGACGAGGGTCCAGAACATGCGGAAGGGGATGTTGAAGTCGTTCGCCCAGGCGATGTACTGCTGCCCGGTCGCCTCCTGGAACTGCTCGGCGTGCTCGACGAGCTCCTCGGGGCTGCTCGGGAGCACCGGGCTGCCGTCGTCGGCGACGAGCCCCGCCTCGGCCATGAGGTCCGTGTTGACGTGCAGCAGGTTGCCGTGGAGGTCGTGCGGGACGCCGTGGACGACGCCGTCGGCGTCGGTCACACCCGCCAGGGCCGGCTCGGTGAGGTCTGAGGGGTCGATGCCCACCGCGTCGAAGGCGTCGCTGAGGGGGAGCAGCAGCCCGCGGCCGGCGTAGTCCGGGATGTTGGCGGCGTGCATGAAGAGGATGTCGGGCGCGGTGTTGGCCGCGAAGGAGGAGTTGACCGCGTCGTAGTAGACGGACCACTCCGAGCCGGCCTCGCGGTCGACCGTGATCCCGTACGGGTTCTCCGCGTTGAACTTGTTGTTGAGGATGCGCATGGTCTCGCACTCGGTGGTGCCGACCGTCGGGTCCGTCTCGTCGCCGACGGCGTCCACGCAGTCGCCGAAGAAGTCGCCGACGGTGATCGTCAGGCCGTCGAGCGCGTCGTCGGGCACGCCCGCGACGTCGACGTCGGCCGCGGCGTCGGCCGAGCCGCCGCACGCGCTGAGCGCGAGGGCCGCGACGGACAGCGCGGACCACCGCACGAGGGTGTCGCGGGTCAGGGGGCGGGACATGGTGATCTCCTTCGATCCGGGAGGGGCGGGGTGGGGGGATGGGTGGGGATGGGTGGGGTGGGGGTCACTTCTCGCCGCTGCCGAGGGTGATCCCCCGGACGAGGTGGCGCTGGAAGAGGAGGAAGACGACGACCAGCGGCAGGCTGCCCAGGACGCCGCGAGCCATGAGGTCGCCGAGGCTGCGGGCCGCCTCGAACGACGCCTGCTGCTGGGCCAGGCCGACGGTCAGCGTGTAGAACTGCGGGTTCGTGCCGACCACGAGCGGCCAGAGGTAGTCGTTCCACGACTGCACGAAGGCGAAGATCGCCAGGGCGGCCATCGCGGGCTTCGCCAGGGGCAGCATGACCTGGAAGAACGTGCGCCAGTGCCCGGCGCCGTCCAGCCGTGCCGCCTCCTCCATCTCGGCGGGGACCGCCTTGAAGAACTGGGTCATGATGAACACGCCCAGCGGCAGGGCGATCCGCGGCATCGACAGCGCCTGGTAGCTGTTGAGCTGGTCGGTCGTGGCGAACATGAGGTACAGCGGGATGAACATCGCCTCGCGGGGCACCATGAGGCCCGCCAGCGTGAGGATGAACAGCGGCTTCTTGAAGCGGAAGTTCAGCCGCCCGAACGCGTACCCGGCCAGGGCCGACGTCAGCACGGTGCCGACGGTGGTGATGCCGGTGACGACGACGCTGTTGAAGAACCAGCGCGGGATCAGCGAGGTGCGCAGCTCCCCCACGATGTTGTCGAGGGTGAAGCCGAGCGGGACGAGCGTCTGGCTGTTGCGCTGCAGCGCCAGGTTGTCCGAGAGCGCCAGGACCGTCATCCACAGGATCGGCAGCAGCCACACGGCGACCGCGACGCCGACGGCGACGTGGAAGGCGACGCGGGACCACCGCGGACGACGGCGCGGCGCGGCGGCCGACGTGCCGGTGGTCGGCTCGGCGACCGGCGGCGGGGGCGAGGTGAGGGTGGCCATGATCAGGACTCCTCCGATCGGAGCAGCTTCAGCTGCACCAGGGAGACGACGAGGATGACGACGAGCAGCACCAGGGACAGCGCCGAGGCGTAGCCGAGTGCGGAGTCGCGGATCCCGGACTCGTAGACGTGCTGGATGAGCACGAGCGAGGAGTCGCCGGGCCCGCCGCGGGTCATGAGGTACACCTGGCCGAAGATCTGGAACGACGCGATGACCTGCGACACCACGACCAGCACGGTGACCCGCTTGAGGCCGGGCACGGTGATGTGCCGGAAGGACTCCCAGCGCCCGGCGCCGTCGAGCGAGGCCGCCTCGTACAGCGACGGCTCGATGTCCTGCAGGCCGGCGAGGAAGAGGATCATCGTGAAGCCGACGGTCCACCAGACGGTCGTGAGGATGACCGCGGGCAGCGCCGTCGTCGGCTGGTTGAGGAAGTCGACCGTGTCGAGCCCGATCGCCTGCATGGCCCAGGCCACGAGCCCGCGGTCGGGGTTGAGCAGGTAGATCCAGATGAGCGTGACGACGGAGACGGGCAGGACGTAGGGCAGGAAGAACGCCGTGCGGTAGAACGACGAGCCGCGGCCCTTGCGGTTGACGAGCAGCGCCATGGCGAGGCCGCCGACGACGAGCAGCGGCGTCGCCACGACCGTGAACTCGACCGTGTGCTGCAGCGCCGCCCAGAAGCGGGGGTCGTTCCACTGCCCGCCCGGCCCGGGGGTGATCCCGAGGGCGACGACGAGCAGGAGCAGCGGCACGGAGGTGAGGACGGCGGTCCGCGGGGCGACCCGGCCGCGTCGCGCCGCCCAGGCGAGGCCGGCCACGACGGCCAGGAGCACGATCCGCCAGGAGGCCATGGCGGTGAGCGACCAGGTCAGGCCCGTGCCGCCGAGCATCCGGACGTAGTTGTCCAGGCCGAAGTCCGTGGCGGACTGGGTCAGCAGGTCCCAGTCGAAGAAGCTCATCGCCACGGCCTGGAAGACCGGGAACAGGATGAACACGACGAACAGGAGCAGGAACGGCGCGAGGAAGACCGCGGCGGTGCGTGCGTCGTGGCGGGCGGGGGCCGAGGCCCGGGCGGGCCTGGGGGTCGGGGTGTCGAGCGGCGCCGTGGGTGGGCTGCTCGTCGTCGAGCTGACCATGTCGTCCTCCCGGTCGGGGTGGGGGTGTCGAGGGTCGGTGGGGGTGGTGGGGCGCGCCGTCAGCGGGCGCGTCCGGTCGGTGCCAGGCGCAGGACGTTCCAGGACAGCGGCGGCAGGGTCGCGTGGAGCTCGGCGCCGCTGACCCGCGAGCCGGTGACCGGACGGGGGACGACGGCGTCCGGGTGCTCGCGGGTGTTGGTGCGGCGCACGTCGCCGTCGGCCGCGAGCGTGAGGTGCTCGACCAGCTCGAGGTCCCCGACCCCGTGCAGGGAGCCGGCGAGCTCCAGGGGCTCGGTCAGCCCGCGGTTCACGGCGAAGACGGTGACTTCCCCGGTCTCGCCGTCGTGCGTCGCGACCGTGTCCAGGACGGGCACCTCGCCGTACGGCTCGGCGGTGTAGGTGGGGGAGGAGACCGCCAGGCGGAGCACCTCGCCCCGGGCGAACCGCGCGGCGTGCGCGAAGGGGTGGAAGATCGTCTGCCGCCACGCCGACCCCCCGGGCTCGGTCCGGATGGGCGCGATGACGTTGGCCAGCTGTGCCTGGCAGGCCACCGCGACGCGGTCGGCGTGGCGGAGCAGGGTGATGAGGTACGTCCCGACGACGACGGCTGCCGCGACGTCGTAGGTGTCCTCGATGAGGCGGGGCTCGTCCTCCCAGGTCTGGGCCTCGGGGCCGTCGAACGCCCGCTGGAACCACACGTTCCACTCGTCGAACGAGAGCTTGAGCCGCTTGCGGGAGCGCTTCTTCGCGGCGACGTGGTCGACGGTGGCGACGACCTCGTCGATGAAGGCGTCCATGTCGAGGGAGGTGGCGAGGAACCCGGCGAGGTCCTGGTCGTGCTCCTCGTAGTAGGCGTGCAGCGAGAGCAGGTCGACCTGGTCGAAGCAGTGGTCCAGGACGGTCGCCTCCCAGGCGCCGAACGTCGCCATGCTCCGCATCGAGCTGCCGCAGGCGACGAGCTCGATGGTCGGGTCGACCAGGCGCATCACCTTGGCGGTCTCGGTGGCGAGGCGGCCGTACTCCTCCGCGGTCTTGGCCCCGAGCTGCCAGGGGCCGTCCATCTCGTTGCCCAGGCACCAGAGCTTGATCCCGAACGGCTCGGTGGCGCCGTGGGCCCGGCGCAGGTCGGACAGACGCGTACCGCCCGGGTGGTTGGCGTACTCGAGCAGGTCGGCGGCCTCCTGCGGCCCACGGGTGCCCAGGTTGACGGCCATCATCGGCTCGACCTGCGCCTTGCGGGTCCAGTCCATGAACTCGTGCAGCCCGAACGCGTTGCTCTCCACCGAGCGCCAGGCCAGGTCCAGCCGGCTGGGCCGGTCCTCGACCGGGCCGACGCCGTCCTCCCAGCGGTAGCCGGACACGAAGTTGCCGCCGGGGTACCGCACGAGGGTCACGCCCATCTCGCGGGTCAGCTCGAGCACGTCGCCGCGCAGGCCCGCGGTGTCGGCGGTGGGGTGACCGGGCTCGTAGATCCCGGTGTAGACGCAGCGGCCCATGTGCTCGACGAACGAGCCGAACAGCCGGCGGTCGACCGTCCCGATCGTGAAGTCCGCACTCAGGGTCACGCTCGCCTGCATCGATGGCTCCTCTGCCAGGGGGTGGTCGCTGCCGCCGCGGGGCCCGTGCCGCTCACGGACCGCGTCGCTCCGGGGGTCTGGGTGATCTTTCTACGGGAATCCTTGCAACGTTGCAAAGAGGTCCGCGTCACATTTCTCACGAGGTGAGATCGTCCGATGACCCGCCCGCCGGCCCCCGAGGTCGGGCTTTCCGCCGCTTTCCCGGTGCTGGAAGCGGCAGGAAGTCCGATCTCGGAGCGGGGGTGGGGGCGGGCCGGGGTGGCGGGACAGCGGGCGACCGCGGAGCGCTCGGGCTGGTCACCGGCCCTCGCGGAGCAGACTTGAGCGGAATAGACTCAACTTCAGTCCCGTTGGTCCGAGCAGTCCCGTCGGCTGTCACGTGCGGAGGAAGCACCCTGATGGAGCAGAAGTTCACGACCAAGGCGCAGGAGGCGCTCGCGGCCGCCATCCAGTCCGCGTCCGCGGCCGGGCACCCGCAGATCGAGCCCGTGCACCTGCTCGAGGCCCTCCTGGCCGAGCCGCGCGGCGTCGCGAGCGGCCTGCTGGACGCCGTCGGCGTCGACCGGGGCGCCCTCGCCCGGCGCGCCGCCGCGGCCCGCGCCGCGCTGCCGTCCGCCTCGGGCGGGTCGGTGGCCCAGCCCGCCACGTCCCGCCCGCTGAGCGCCGCGCTCACCGCGGCCGGCTCCGAGGCGCGCGCGCTCGGCGACGAGTACGTCTCCACCGAGCACCTGCTCCTGGGCCTGGCCGCCGGCTCGTCGCCCG
>JACIXM010000332.1 GCA_014360395.1 Actinotalea sp. | reverse complement strand
GTCGGCACGCCGCCGCCCCTGGAGTGCGTCCGCGCGCTGTGCGAGGGCTGGGCCGCCGCCCTGGAGAGCGCCCCCGTCCGCCCGAGCTGCATCGACCCGGAGTCCGGCCTGCCGACCGTCGACTACCTGTCCGTGCGCCTCGTCGAGACCTACGGCGCGGCACGGCGCCACGCCCACCACGCGTTCGTGACCCACGCCCTGCTGCTCGTCGACGTCGCGCTGGGGACCGAGGGCCACCCCTGGAGTCGGGCCGCGCGGTCGGCCGCCATGGGCCGCGCACTGACCGCCGCGCTGCCGACGGGCCACCCCATGGCCGCGCTCGGCGGGGGCGCCTTCGCGATCCTGGTCGCCCGCGACTGGGACCTCGGCGCGACGGTCGCGCGGCTGCGCGAGGAGGTCAACGCGCACGCCACCGAGATGGCCGTCGGTGAGCTCCTGCGCCAGCCGCCCCGGATCTGGATCGAGCCGCTGCCCGAGACGCACGACCGGGCCGTCGACCTCCTGGAGCACCTGCGCCGCTGAGCGTGCGCTCCGCCCCTCCGCACCGTCCTCCCGCTGAGCCGCACCGGACCGCGGCGACCGCGGGCGCCGTCGTCGAGTTGCCCTTCCGGTGCGCGAGCGCGAAGGATCGGGAACCGTGACGACTCCCGCGCAGACGACCCCCACCGACGACGCCGCCCCCGGCGCGGCCGACGCCGCCCGCCCGGACCCGTACCTCTGGCTGGAGGACGTCGACGGCGAGGACGCGCTCGCCTGGGTCCGTGAGCGCAACGAGGAGGCCCTCGGCCGGCTCGGCGGCGGGCTGCACACGACGATCCGCGACGAGATCCTCGAGGTCCTCGACTCCCGGGACAAGATCCCGGCGGTCGGCGAGGCCGGCGGCTACCTCTACAACGTCTGGCAGGACGAGGAGCACGAGCGCGGGCTGTGGCGCCGCACGACGCTCGACAGCTACCGCACGGCCGAGCCCGAGTGGGAGGTGCTGCTCGATCTCGACGCGCTGTCCGAGGCCGAGGGCGTCGGGTGGGTGTGGCACGGCGCGAGCATCCTGCGGCCGGACTGCCGACGGGCCCTCGTCGACCTGTCCCGCGGCGGCTCCGACGCGGACGTCACGCGTGAGTTCGACCTGCAGACGCGGACCTTCGTCGACGGCGGCTTCGAGCGCCCCGAGGCCAAGGGCGGTGTCAGCTGGATCGACGCGGACACCACGTGGCTGACCACGGACACCGGTGAGGGCTCGACGACGACGTCCGGCTACCCCCGCCAGGTGCGCCGGTGGACGCGGGGCACGCCTTTGGCGAAGGCGCCCGTCGTCTACGAGGGCGCCGTCACGGACCTCGCGGTGGCCGTCCACCACGACCGGACGCCCGGGTTCGCGCGCGACGTCGTCGTCCGGGCGACCGACTTCTACCACCAGCAGGCCTTCCTCCTCGGCGAGGACGACGAGCTGGTCCGCATCGACGTGCCCGACAGCGCCGAGGTCGGGCTGCACCGGGAGTGGCTGCTCGTCGAGCTGCGCGAGGACTGGGAGGTCGGCGGGCGGACGTACGCCGGCGGCTCGCTGCTCGCCGCGCGCCTGGAGCCCTTCCTGGCCGGCGACCGCGACCTCGAGGTGCTCTTCGCGCCGACGTCGACGACATCGCTCGCGGCCACCACGTGGACCCGCTCGCACCTCGTGCTGACGCTGCTGGACGACGTCACCGACCGCGTGCAGGTGCTCACGCCGACGGCGGCCGGGTGGCACCGGGTCGACGTGGCCCCGGCCGACCTCGGCGCGCCGACGCTCGGCACCGTCGTCCTGCGCGCCGTCGACAGCGTCGACTCCGAGGACGTGTGGTTCACCGTGACCGGGTTCCTCACCCCGTCGACCTTCGGACGGGCGACGATCGGGGCCGACGGCGTCGTCGGCGAGCCCGAGCACCTCAAGGCGGCGCCGGCGTTCTTCGACGGCGCGACCCACGAGGTCACCCAGCACCGCGTGACGTCCGAGGACGGCACGACGATCCCGTACTTCCTGGTGCGCCCGCGCGACGCCGTCGGCCCCGTGCCGACGCTGCTGTACGGGTACGGCGGGTTCGAGGTGTCGCTGCGCCCGTCCTACTCCGGCGGGCTGGGGCGCGCGTGGCTCGCGCGCGGCGGCGCGTACGCGCTGGCGAACATCCGCGGCGGCGGCGAGTACGGGCCGCGCTGGCACCAGCTCGCCCTGCGCGAGCACCGCCACCGCGCGTACGAGGACTTCGCCGCGGTCGCGCGGGACCTCGTCGACCGGGGCGTCACCACCCCGGAGCGGCTCGGCGCGCAGGGCGGCAGCAACGGCGGGCTGCTCATGGGCAACATGTACGCCCAGTACCCCGAGCTGTTCGGGGCGATCGTGTGCCAGGTGCCGCTGCTGGACATGGGCCGCTACCACCGGCTGCTCGCCGGCGCGTCGTGGATGGCGGAGTACGGGGACCCGGACGACCCGTCCGACTGGGAGTTCCTCCAGCGCTGGTCCCCATATCACCTGGTCGGCGCCGGGCGCCCGTACCCGCCGCTGCTGCTGACGACGTCGACCCGCGACGACCGGGTGCACCCCGGCCACGCGCGCAAGTTCGCGGCGCTGCTGCGCGAGCACGGTGCGGACGTCACGTCCTACGAGAACATCGAGGGCGGACACGGGGGCGCGGCGACGAACGCCCAGGCTGCACACATGAGCGCGCTGGCGTACACGTTCCTGTGGCAGCGGCTGGGCGGGACGGGCGCGAGCGGGGCGGACGGCAGAGGGGCTGGCACGAGCGGAGCGGGGCGATGACCGCCGACGACGTCGGCATGCTCGTCGCTGCGGTGCTC
>JACIXM010000331.1 GCA_014360395.1 Actinotalea sp. | reverse complement strand
TGACCGATCAGCCGAACGCCCCGGTCGGGGGGTCGGGCGACGAGCCCGACCCCACCCGGCCGCGGTTCACGGACAAGCGACGGATCGACCCGCAGACCGGGGCGGTCCGCGACCCGGAGACCGAGGGGCAGGCCCGCGCCGACGCGGCGGCGGAGGCTGCCGCCGCAGAGGCGGGGAGCCGGGCCACGGCCGACGACGGCGCCCCGGCGCCCGAGGCGTCCGGCTCGCCGGCGGACGGCGCGGCTGATCTCCTCGAGCAGGCGCAGGCCCTCGCGGCCGAGCGGCTCACCGACCTTCAGCGGCTCCAGGCCGAGTACGTCAACTACCGGCGCCGGGTGGACCGGGACCGGGACGTGGCACGCGACCAGGCGGTGATCGGGGTCGTCGAGGCACTGATGGGGGCGCTGGACGACATCGAGCTGGCCCGGCAGCACGGCGAGCTCGAGGGCGGTCCGTTCGCGGCCATCGCGGAGAAGCTCGAGTCGGCGCTCGGCCGCTTCGGCTGGGAGCGGTACGGGGCGGCCGGGGAGCCGTTCGACCCGAACGTCCACGAGGCGCTCATGCACTCCCACGCCGACGACGTCACCGAGCCGACGGTCGTGCAGGTGCTCCAGCCGGGGCACCGGGTGGGCGAGCGGATCGTGCGGGCGGCGCGCGTCGCCGTCGCCGACCCCGGCGTCTGACCGGCCGAGGACCCGACGTGACGCGGGCCCGTCGTCCCCCGCTCGGCGAGCGGCCGGGCGGCGGGCCCGCGTCGTCGGCGCCCCCCGAGGCGCCCGACACGACAGGATGAGATGAGCGACGAGACCCAGGAAGGGGGGAGGCGATGACCGGGCAGGACTGGTTCGAGAAGGACTTCTACGCCATCCTCGGCGTCCCCAAGAACGCTGACGCCGCAGCGATCAAGAAGGCGTACCGCAAGCTCGCCCGCAGCCTGCACCCCGACCACAATCCCGGTGACGCGGCGGCGGAGGCGCGGTTCAAGGAGGTCGGCGAGGCCTACGCCGTGCTGTCCGACCCGGAGCAGCGCCAGCAGTACGACGCGATCCGTGCCATGGCCGGTGGCGGCGCGCGCTTCTCGGCCGGCCCCGGTGGCCCGGGCGGCGGCGCGGGGGCCGCGGGGTTCGAGGACCTCTTCGGCGGCCTCTTCGGCGCCGGTGCGGGCGGGCGACCCGGGGCCGGGCCGCGGGTCCGCTACGAGCAGGCCGGCGGACCCGGCGGGGCCGGCTTCGAGGACCTGCTCGGCAACCTCTTCGGCGGGGGTTTCGGCGGCGGCCGCGCCCCCCAGCGTGGCGCGGACGTCGAGGCGACGACGACGCTGCCGTTCCGGCAGGCGGCGTCCGGCTCGACGGTCACGATCACGGTGGACGGGCGCAAGGTCAACGCCCGCATCCCGGCGGGCGTGCGGGACGGGCAGAAGATCCGGTTGCGCGGCAAGGGCCGCCCCGGCGAGGGCGGTGCGCCGGCCGGCGACCTCCTCATCCAGGTGCGGGTCGAGCCCCACCCGGTCTTCGCCCTGGACGGCAAGGACGTCCGCGTGACGCTGCCGGTGACGTTCGCCGAGGCCGCGCTCGGCGCCCAGGTCGAGGTCCCGACGCTCGACGGCGGGACGGTGCGCGTCAAGGTGCCCGAGGGCACGCCGTCGGGCCGCACGCTGCGGGTCAAGGGGAAGGGCCTCGAGACGCCGAAGGGCGTCGGCGACCTGCTCGTCACCGTGCAGGTGACGGTGCCGCAGCGGCTGTCCGGCGACGCGCGCCGGGCCGTCGAGGCGTTCGCCGCGGCGACCGCCGACGCCGACCCGCGCGCGGACCTGCGGGCCCGCGCCGCGCAGTAGACCGACGACGACGCCGCGTCCCGGCGCGGCACCCCGACCGCAGCAGGAAGGACCGCAGCAGAGGAAGGAGCGGCAGATGCCGGCCCACGACGACGTCCCGATGTTCGTCATCTCGGTCGCGGCCGAGCTCGCCGGCATGCACCCGCAGACCCTGCGGCAGTACGACCGGCTCGGCCTCGTGTCCCCGCAGCGCACCCGCGGCCGGGGACGTCGCTACTCCCTGCGCGACGTCGCCACGCTGCGCGAGGTGCAGCGCCTGTCCCAGGACGAGGGCATCAACCTGCAGGGGATCAAGCGGATCCTCGCGCTGCAGGCCGAGGTGGAGCGCCTCCAGCAGCAGGTCGACCTCCTGCGCGCGGTGGCCGACCCCGGGCACCGCGTGTTCGCCGCCGGCCCGCAGGGCGAGGTCGTGGCGGTCCCGCGCGGGCACCGCCCGGCGCGCATCACGAGCACCGGCGCCCTCGTCGTCTGGCGCCCGAGCGCCCGCCGCGACTGAGCGGTCGTCGACGTCGCCGCTCAGCGCTCCCCGCGGGCGCGCTGGACCTCGCGGGCCGCGCGGTGACCCTGGACGCCGCTGGTCACCACACCCGCCAGGAGGACGGCGCCGCTGGTGAGGGTCAGCCCGACGACGAC
>JACIXM010000330.1 GCA_014360395.1 Actinotalea sp. | reverse complement strand
CTGGTTGCGCGCCACGCGCATGAGAACACTCCCTCTCCCGGTGTCCGGGCGCGATGATGCGTGCGAGGGCCGCGACGGCGCGGTCCTCCCGCGGTGTGCGTCGGACGCCGGCCCCACGGACCGGAGCACCGGGTGCGCAGCGGCGTTCGCCCGCGAGCCCGCAGCACGGAGGTATCGATGAGCGCCCCCCACCCACCCCGCGTCGAGGCCGCCGAGGCGATGTCGCCCTCGGCCGCGACATCGCCGCCGCGGCTCAGCGGCACGTCCCACGCCCGCACGCTCGGTCGTGGGTTCCTCCTCAAGCTCGCCCTCGTCGCCGTCGTCAACGCCCTGGGCGTCTACGTGGTGCTGGCGGCCTGGGCCGAGGGCTCGATGGGCATCCTCTGGTCGATGGTCGCGATGCTCGTCGCGGTCAACTACGTGTACTTCTCCCGCCGGGCGCTGCCGGCGAAGTACATCCTGCCCGGCCTGCTCTTCCTGCTCACGTACCAGATCTACGTGGTCGGCTACACCGGCTACGTCGCGCTGACCAACTACGGGGACGGGCACAACTCGACGAAGCCGGACGCGATCGCAGCCCTGCTCATCCAGAACGAGCGGCGCGTGGAGGGCAGCCCGAGCTACCCGCTCGCCGTCGTCCGGGAGGATGACGACCTCGGCTTCGCGATCCTCACCCGCGACGGCGTCGTCCGGGCGGGCACCGCGGAGGACCCGCTGCGCACCGTGGAGGACGCGACGGTCGAGGACGGGCGGATCACGGACGTGCCCGGCTTCGAGGTCGTGCCGCGGTCCGAGGTCCTGGAGCTGTCCCGGGAGGTGACCGCGCTGCGGGTCCCGGTCTCGGAGGACGCCGAGGACGGCTCCATCCGCACCCAGGACGCGCGCTCCGGGTACCAGGCACGGTCGCTCCTGGAGTACGACGAGCAGGCCGACACGATGACGAACGTCGAGACCGGCGTGGTCTACCGCCCGAGCGACCGCGGGCAGTTCGTCGCCGAGGACGGCAGCCGGCTCAACGTCGGGTGGCGCGTCGTCGTCGGTGCGGAGAACTTCCTGACGGCGTTCTCGGACCCCCGCTACTCCGGCCCGTTCCTGAAGATCACGGCGTGGACCTTCGCCTTCGCGATCCTCTCGGTCGTCACGACCTTCCTGCTCGGCCTGTTCCTCGCGATGGCGTTCAACGACCCGCGGCTGCGCGGCCGGAAGATCTACCGCACGCTGCTGATCCTCCCGTACGCGTTCCCGGGGTTCCTCGCTGCGCTGCTGTGGTCAGGCCTGCTCAACCGGCGCTTCGGGTTCATCAACCAGGTGATCCTCGGGGGCGCCGAGATCCCGTGGCTCACCGACCCGACGCTCGCGAAGCTCTCCGTCATCGGGGTGAACCTCTGGATGGGCTTCCCCTACATGTTCCTCATCTGCACGGGCGCCCTGCAGGCGATCCCGAACGAGCTCACCGAGGCCGCCAAGATCGACGGCGCCGGCCGGTTCCGCATGTGGCGCTCGATCACGCTGCCGCTGCTGCTCGTCGCGACGGCGCCGCTGCTCATCTCCTCCTTCGCCTTCAACTTCAACAACTTCTTGCTGATCTACATGTTGACCGGAGGCGGTCCACGGTTCGCCGATGCGTCGGTGCCGCTGGGGCACACGGACATCCTCATCTCGATGGTCTACGCGATCTCCGGTGTGGACGGCACCGGCGCCCGCAACTACGGCCTGGCCGCGGCGCTCTCCATCATGATCTTCGTGATCGTCGCGACGATCTCCGCGATCGCCTTCCGCCGCACCCGCTCGCTCGAGGAGATCAACTGACATGACCACCGAGACGACGACCCGCACGCGCACCACGCTGTCGGCGGAGGAGATCGCCCGGCTCAGCCACCACCGGATGAGCCCGCGCCGCTACCTGTCCGAGCTCGGCTGGCGGCACGTGGTCGGCGTGATCGCCGTGGTCTACGCGGCCTTCCCGCTCGTGTACGTCCTGTCCGCCTCGCTCGCCGAGCGGGGCACCCTGACCGGTTCCAACCGCCTGTTCGCCCAGGTCAGGCCCCGGAACTACGAGGCGCTGGCTTCCACCCGGTACTGGGAGTGGTTCACCAACACGCTGTTCATCGCGAGCGTCACCTCGGTCGGGACCGTGCTCATGGGTGCCGCGGCGGCCTACGCCTTCTCGCGCTTCCGTTTCACGGGCCGACGGATCGGCCTGACCTCGCTGCTCATCCTCCAGATGTTCCCGCAGATGCTGGCGTTCGTGGCGATCTTCCTGCTGCTCCTGGGCCTCGGCCAGGTGGTGCCGGTCCTCGGCCTCAACAGCCGGATCGCGCTCATCTGCGTGTACCTGGGTGGGGCGCTCGGGGTGAACACCTTCCTCATGTACGGGTTCTTCAACACGGTCCCGAAGGAGCTCGACGAGGCGGCCAAGATCGACGGCGCCAGCCACGCGCAGATCTACTGGACGATCATCCTGCGGCTCGTCGCGCCGATCCTCGCGGTCGTGGCGCTGCTGTCGTTCATCGGCACCTTCGGTGAGTTCATCATCGCCCGGATCATCCTGCAGTCCGAGGGGAACTGGACCCTGTCGGTCGGGCTCTACCAGTGGGTGTCCAACGAGCTCGAGGCCAACTGGGGCCAGTTCGCCGCCGGCGCCGTCCTCGCCGCCATCCCCGTGCTCCTGCTGTTCCTCTTCCTGCAGAAGTACATCGTCGGCGGCCTGACGGCCGGCTCGGTCAAGGGATGAACGGTCGCTCGCTGCACGCCCACCACGACGGGAGCGAGCTGTACGTCCCGGCGGGCACGCCGGCGCTGGGGGACAGCGTGCCCGTCCGGGTCCGGGTGCCCTCCGGCTCCGCCGTGCAGGCGGTCCACCTGCGGACCGTCCGGGACGGCGAGCCGGAGGTCACCGCCGCCCGGCTGGACCGCGAGGACGAGCGCGAGCGGTGGTTCGTCGCCGAGGTCGAGGTGCACAACCCGACCACCGGCTACCGGTTCCTCCTGGACGAGCCGGGCGGCTACCGCTGGCTCAACGGCACCGGGCTGCACGCCCGCGACGTCCCCGACGCCGCGGACTTCCGCCTGACCGTCCATGCGGGCGCGCCCGCCTGGACCCGCGACGCGGTCGTCTACCAGGTCTTCCCCGACCGGTTCGCCCGCTCCGGGACCGAGCGGGCCCTGCCGGACTGGGCGGTCCCCGCCGCCTGGGGCGACGAGCCGTTCGCGGGCGGCCCCGCGGTGGGGCAGCAGCTGTACGGCGGTGACCTGCCCGGCATCGAGCAGCACCTGGACCACCTGGAGCGGTTGGGCGTCGACGTCCTGTACCTCACGCCGTTCTTCCCGGGCCGCTCCAACCACCGCTACGACGCGAGCACCTTCGACCACGTGGACCCGCTCCTCGGCGGCGACGAGGCCCTGGCGTCCCTGGCACGGGCCGTGCACGCCCGCGGCCTGAGGCTCCTGGGCGACCTCACCACGAACCACACCGGCGCCGGTCACGAGTGGTTCCGACGCGCCCAGGCGGACCGCACCAGCGAGGAGGCGTCCTTCTACCTGTGGACCGAGGACGGCTACGTCAGCTGGCTCGGCCATGCCAGCCTGCCCAAGCTCGACCACGCCGCTCCCGCGCTCGGGCCCCGGCTGGTGGACGGCCCCGACTCGGTCATCGGCCGCTGGCTGCGGGAGCCGTTCGCCCTCGACGGCTGGCGGATCGACGTCGCCAACATGACCGGGCGGTACCGGGACCAGGACTTCACGCACGACGTCGCGCGCCGCATCCGCCGCACGATGACGCAGGTGCGCCCCGACGCGCTGCTGGTCAGCGAGCACTTCCACGACGCGAGCGGGGACCTGCCCGGCGACGGCTGGCACGCGAACATGAACTACAACGGCTTCTCCCGGCCGGTGTGGGGCTGGACCGCACCCGCCGGGACGACGCGCCGCTCGCTCGGCCTGCCCGTGCCGCAGGCGCGGCGCCTCGGTGCCGCGACCGTGGCGACCATGCGGGAGTTCGCCGCAGCCGTGCCGTGGGCCGTCACCGCCGCGCAGTGGAACATGCTCGGCTCGCACGACACGGCCCGGATCCGGACCCTCGTCGGCAGCCGGGACATGCTCGAGGTCGCCGTCGGGCTGCTCATGACCTACCCGGGCACACCGATGATCTTCGCCGGCGACGAGGTCGGAGCCACCGGCACCACGGGCGAGCACGCGCGCGTGACGATGCCCTGGGACCGCCCGCAGGACTGGGACGACGCCACGTTCGCGCTCTACCGGGACCTCGTCGCGGTGCGTCGGGGCAGCCGCGCACTACGCCACGGTGGGCTGCGCTGGTGGTTCGCGGAGGACGACGTCGTCGCCTACCTCCGCGAGACGACCGACGAGCGCGTCCTCGTGGTCGCGGCGCGGGCGCCGTGGCCGGGCGCGGTCCTGCCGGACGCACTGGCCGGAGCCGGGGTGCCGGAGGTGCTGCACGGCCCGGACCCGGTGCGGACGACCGACGGTGCCGTCGCGGTGCCGGGCCACGGCCCCGCCGTGGCCGTGTGGCGCCTGGCCTGAGCGGCACGCCGTCGCGACCGTCGCCGGCTGGCTAGGGTGCACGCGTGAGCGGACCTGCCCCGGACGGCCTACCGGTGACCGGCGCGCCCGTCGGCGCCTACACGGAGGCCGACCGGGAGCGCTGGTGCGCCGAGGCGCCCAAGAGCAAGGCGCGCACGCCGTTCGAGCGGGACCGCGCCCGGATCGTCCACTCGGCGGCGCTGCGTCGGCTGGGCGCCAAGACCCAGGTGCTCGGGCCGGCGACGGACGACTTCGTCCGGACGCGGCTGACCCACACCCTCGAGGTCGCGCAGGTCGGGCGGGAGCTCGGCAAGGCGCTCGGCTGCGACCCGGACGTCGTCGACACCGCGTGCCTCTCGCACGACCTCGGCCACCCGCCGTTCGGCCACAACGGAGAGCGGGCGCTGGAGGAGGTCGCCCGGGGCATCGGCGGCTTCGAGGGCAACGCGCAGACCCTGCGGCTGCTCACCCGTCTCGAGCCGAAGGTCGTCGATCCCCGGACCGGCCGGGCCGCCGGCCTCAACCTCACCCGCGCGAGCCTGGACGCGTCGGTGAAGTACCCGTGGGGCACCGCCGACGCCCCGATCCGGCCGGACGGGTCGCCGTCGGGCAAGTTCGGCGTCTACGCGGACGACCTGGAGGTCTTCGCCTGGCTCCGGCAGGGGGCGCCCGCGGGCCGGCGGTGCCTCGAGGCCGAGGTCATGGACCTCGCCGACGACGTCTCCTACAGCGTCCACGACGTCGAGGACGCCGTTGTCGGCGGGCGCCTGGACCTGGAGGTGCTCGACGACCCCGGTGCCAGGGACCGTGTCGTCCTCGCCGCCGGCCCGTGGTTCGGCGGCCAGCTGGAGGACGCCGAGCTGCTCGCGGCGATGGACCGCCTGCGCCACGGTGAGGGGTGGGTCCGCGGGCACGACGGCAGTCGCCGCGCCCTGGCCGCCCTCAAGGACATGACCAGCCAGCTCATCGGACGCTTCTGCGGCGCCGCGATCGGCGCGACGCGCGAGCGCTACGGCCACGGTCCCCTCACGCGCTACGGGGCCCGCCTCGTCGTCCCCCGCGAGACCCTCGCGGAGATCCTCGTGCTCAAGTCGCTCGCCGTGGCCTACGTCATGGCGCCGAGGGAGGCCGAGCCGCTGTACCGCCGCCAGCGGGAGGTCATCGTGGACCTCGTCCGGGTGGTCGCCGACGGCGCACCGCGGACCCTGGAGCCGACGTTCGCCGCCGACTGGGCGCGGGCCGCCGACGACGACGCCCGGCTGCGCGTCGTCGTGGACCAGGTGGCGTCGCTCACGGACGTCAGCGCCGCGGAGTGGCACGCGCGGCTCGTCCGCGGCCCCCAGCGGTAGACCGCGCGGGACCTGCGGCGACGGCCCGCTCGCGCGCCGGGGACAGCGCGGGAGTGGGCCGCGGCGGCCCTAGACTCGCGCCGTGGCAGGACGGATCCGACGCGAGGACGTGACGAGCGTCCGTGAGCGTGCCCGGATCGAGGACGTCGTCGGGGAGCACGTCACCCTCAAGCCCGCGGGCGTCGGGTCGCTCAAGGGCCTGTGCCCTTTCCACGACGAGCGCACGCCGTCCTTCCACGTGCGCCCCCAGGTCGGCTACTGGCACTGCTTCGGGTGCGGGGAGGGCGGGGACGTCATCTCGTTCCTGCAGAAGATCGACGGACTCGGGTTCACCGAGGCCGTCGAGCACCTCGCCGGCCGCGTCGGGGTGCAGCTGCGGTACGAGGAGGGCGGCGCGGTCCGCCCCGGCGAGGAGCCCGGGCGCCGGCAGCGCCTGCTCGAGGCGCACCGGCACGCCGCGGCGTACTACGCCGAGCAGCTGCTGACCCCGGCCGCCGCCGTCGGGCGGCAGTTCCTCGCCGAGCGGGGCTTCGACCGTGCCGCCGCGGAGCAGTTCGGCGTGGGCTTCGCCCCGCAGGGCTGGGACCACCTCCTGCGCCACCTGCGCGCCAAGGGCTTCACGGAGGCCGAGCTCACCGCCTCGGGCCTGATGAGCCAGGGCAACCGCGGGCAGTACGACCGGTTCCGGGGGCGCCTGGTGTGGCCGATCCGCGACGTGACCGGCGACGTCGTCGGCTTCGGGGCGCGCCGCCTGCTCGAGGACGACCAGGGTCCGAAGTACCTCAACAGCCCGGAGACCGCGCTGTACAGGAAGGCGCAGGTGCTCTACGGCATCGACCTGGCCAAGCGGGAGATCGCCAGGCGCCGCCAGGTCGTCGTCGTCGAGGGCTACACCGACGTCATGGCCGCGCACCTGTCCGGCGTGCCGACGGCGGTCGCGACCTGCGGCACGGCCTTCGGCTCGGACCACGCGCGGATCGTGCGCCGGCTGCTCGGGGACACCTCCGCCGGGGGCGGGGTGCAGCTCGCGTCCGGGACGTCGGTCGGGGGCGAGGTGATCTTCACGTTCGACGGGGATGAGGCCGGCCAGAAGGCCGCCCTGCGCGCGTTCGGCGAGGACCAGCGGTTCTTCGCCCAGACCTTCGTCGCCGTGGAGCCCAGCGGCATGGATCCCTGCGAGCTGCGCCAGGAGAAGGGCCCGGACGCCGTCCAGGCGCTCGTCGCCGGGCGTCAGCCGCTGTTCGAGTTCGTCATCCGTTCGACGCTGCGGCAGCACGACCTGGACACCGCGGAGGGCCGCGTCGCCGCGCTGCGCGCCTCCGCCCCGGTGGTCGCGGGGATCCGGGACGCGGCGCTGCGCCCCGAGTACTCCCGGATGCTGGCGGGCTGGCTCGGCATGGAGGCCGACGCGGTGCTGCGCGAGGTCGCCGCGGCCGGGCGCCGCCCGCGCGACGGTGCGCCGGGGGAGCGCGCCTCGGAGGCCGGGCGGCGTCACCCGACCATGCTGGGACCCGGGGAGCGCCCCGGGGGACCGTCGCCCGACGGTGCACCGGCGCGGCCGCGACTCGTCGCACCGGACCGCACCGACCCCGTCGCCAAGCTCGAGCGGAACGCCCTGGAGGTCCTCCTGCAGCACCCGGGCGCCGTCGACGCCGCCGCGGTCGACGACCTCGCACCGGACGCGTTCACCGTCCCGGCGTTCCGGGCCGTGCACGAGGCGATCCGGGCCGCGGGCGGCCTGGCCTCCGCGGCCGGGGGTTCGCCGGCGGTCTGGGTCGAGCGGGTCCGGGAGGAGGCGGCCCTGCCCGTGCAGCCGCTGGTGCTCGAGCTCGCCGTCACGCCGCTGCCGGAGGACCGCCCCGACGCGATCGACGGGTACGCGCGCGGGGTGGTGGCCGCGCTCGTGGACCTCGGCATCACCCGCCGGATCGCGGACCTGCGCGGACGGCTGCAGCGGATGGACCCGCAGGGGGACGCGGACGCCTACCAGGGGGCGTTCGCCGAGCTCATCGCCCTGGAGGGTCGGCGCCGCGCGCTGCGCCAGGAGTCCTGACCCCGCACCCGACCCGTCGAAGGAGACCCATGCGCACCGCCCTCGTCCGTCGTCCCTCGCCCCGTCTGGCCGAGGGCGTCGTCGACCACATCGAGCGGGTCCCTGTCGACCCCGACCGGGCCGTCGCGCAGTGGGAGGAGTACGTCGCGGCGCTGCGTGCCGCGGGCTGGGACGTCGTCGAGGTGCCGGCCGCCCCGGAGCACCCCGACAGCGTCTTCGTCGAGGACACGGTGGTGCTGTTCCGCGGCACGGCGGTGGTGGCCCGTCCGGGCCACCCGACCCGGCGGGGCGAGGAGCGGGCGACGGAGGCCGTGCTGAGGGAGATGGGGGCGGGCGTCGTCCACCTGGAGGAGCCCGCGACGCTGGACGGGGGAGACGTGCTGAAGGTCGGCGACACGGTCTACGTGGGCCGCAGCGACCGGACGAACGCGGCCGCCGTCGCGCAGCTGCGCACGCTGCTCGAGCCGCACGGGGCCACCGTCGTGGCGGTCCCGGTCACCACCGTGCTCCACCTCAAGACGGCGGTCACCGCGCTGCCCGACGGGACCGTCATCGGCTACGAGCCGGTCGTCGACGCGCCGCGCCTGTTCCCGCGGTTCCTGCCGGTCCCGGAGGAGCACGGGACCGCCGTCGTCGACCTGGGGGAGGGCCGGCTGCTGATGTCCGCGTCCGCGCCCCGGACGGCCGACCTGCTCGCGGGCCTGGGCTGGACGCCCGTGCCCGTGGACATCTCCGAGTACGAGAAGCTCGAGGGCTGCGTCACCTGCCTGTCCGTGAGGGTGCGGGAGCTGCCCGGAGCGACCGCCTGACGCCGCCCGGCGCGACGTGACCGACAATGGTGGGATGACCGTCGCCCCGGACCTCGTCCTGCCCGCGCCCGAGGACGTCGCGGACGTCCGCCTCGTGACCGTCGACATGGACGGGACCCTGCTGGACCACGAGCACCGCCTGCCGGAGCTGCTCGGGCCGCTGCTCGCCGAGCTCGCCCGCCGCGACGTGCTGTTCTGCCCGGCGAGCGGTCGGCAGTACGCCAACATCGCGGCCCACCTCGGCGAGCTGGGCGAGGGCCTGCCGTTCATCGCCGAGAACGGCGCGTACGTGGTGCGGGACGGGGTGGAGCTCAGCTCCGACGTGCTGGAGCGGCCCGTCATCGAGCGGGTGGTCGGGATCGTCCGTGACCTGGCGGTCGCCGGTGTCGACGTCGGGGTCGTGCTGTGCGGGAAGGCGTCGGCGTACGTCGAGCGGCGTGACCCGGCCTTCCGCCGGGAGGCGGACCGCTACTACACGCTGCTGACGGAGGTCGACGACGTGCTCGCCGTCGAGGACGACGTGCTCAAGGTCGCGGTCTTCACGTTCGGCTCGTCGGAGGAGTCGGTCGCCCCGGCCCTGGCCGAGCTGCGCAGCACGCACCAGGTGGTGGTCTCCAGCGCGCACTGGGTCGACGTCCTCAGCGCGACGACGCACAAGGGGGCGGCGGTGCGCCGCCTGCAGGAGACCTACGGGATCACTCCCGCCCAGACGATGGCGTTCGGCGACTACCTCAACGACCTGCAGATGCTGGAGGCGGCCGAGCTGTCGTTCGCCATGGCCAACGCCCACCCCGAGGTGCTGGACCGGGCGCGCTACGTCGCGCCCGCCCACACGGAGGACGGCGTCGTCCGGACCGTCGCCGGGCTCCTGGGCCTGGACCTGCCCGGGCTCGCGCCGCTCCCGCGTCGCTGACGGCCCCGCGGCCGCGCAGGAGCGGTCTCAGCCCGGCAGGACGCGTGCGAGCCGGTGCAGCGCGGCGAGCGGGTCCGGGCCGACGGGGACGAGGACCACGCCGTCCGTGCCGGCGTCGGCCAGCTCCGCGAGGCGGCGGCGCGCGTCGGACGGCGTCCCGACGACGGCCAGCTCGTCGACCCACGCGTCCGGCAGCGCGGCGGCGAACGCGTGCCGGTCCGTGTGCTCGGCGCGCAGGCGGGCCAGGTCGTCGGCGAACGGCAGCCCGACGAGGTGCACCGCGACGTCCGGCTCGCCCACCCACAGCAGGGCGGCCCGGGCCCGGGCGCGCGCCGCGGCGACGTCGTCGTCCACGGCCGCGATCTCGTAGGCCACGACGCGCAGGTCGGGCCCGCCCGCCGCCTGGTCGCGCACCGCCCGGACGTACTCCGGCGTGACCGGCTCGGCCAGGACGACGCCGTCGGCAGCGCGACCGGCGACCTCGAGGGACCGTGGCCCGCGCACCCCCGCGAGCACCGGCGGCGGCACCGTGGGCGGGGAGTCGAGGCGCACGGCGTCCAGGCGGACGTACCGACCGTCCGTCGTCACCTCCTCACCGCGCAGGATCGCGCGCAGGGCCGCGAGCTGCTCGTCCAGCAGCGTCAGCGGGCTGGCCGGCCAGGCGCCCACCTGACGGATCCACCCCGGCATGCCGTGGCCCACGCCGGCGACCAGACGGCCCGGGTAGAGCTCCGCGAGGGTCGCCAGCTCCAGCGCCGCGAAGGCGACGTTGCGGGCGGCCGCGGGCAGGATCCCCACGCCGACGCGCAGGCGGCTCGTCGAGGCGAGGGCGACCGCGGCCTGCGCGATGCCGCCGCGGAAGAAGCAGTCCTCGACGACCCACAGCTCCTCGAACCCGAGCTCTTCGACGTCGCGGACGAACGGCAGCACGTCCGCCACGGGCAGGTCGCGGGGGAGCAGGGCCCCGATCGTCGGCAAGGGTGCGGTCATGGGTCCCTCCTCAGGACAGGCGGATCACGAGCTCGGTCAGCAAGGGGGCGACGACCAGGGCCGGGAGCATGGCCGCGACCGGCAGGTCCTCCCGGACGCGCAGCAGCCGCAGGGCGATGCCGACGAGCAGCAGGCCCCCGGTCGCCGTCAGGGCCGCGATGTGGGGCTCGGGCAGGAACTGGCCGAGCAGCATGCCCAGCAGCGTCAGCGCGCCCTGGACCACGCCGACGGACAGCGCGGACAGCAGGACGCCGACCCCGAAGGTCGAGGCGAACGCCAGCGCGGCGAACCCGTCGAGCACCGACTTGAGCAGGAGCTGCTCGATCCCCCGCCCCAGGCCGTCCGACAGGCTGCCCAGCACCGCGAGCGGCCCGACGCAGAACAGCAGCGACGCCGCCAGCCAGCCCTCGACGAAGCGCTCCCGCCCGGCGAGGTCCGCCCCGCTCCACCGGCGGGTGGTCCAGGTGTGGACCTTGCCGCCCAGGCCCGCGAGCCGCTCCTCCAGGCGCAGCAGCGAGCCGGTGATCCCACCGACGAGCAGCGCGCCGAGGACGACGAGCACCGGCGCGCCCGTGGGCAGCGCGCCGACATACGCGGCGTCCGTCACCGCGACCGCGGACAGGGCGGCGAGCAGCAGGGTGACCAGGCCGAGGCTGTCGGTGACGACGCCGCGCGTGCGGGCCTGCAGCCGGTTGCCGACGGCGATCCCGAGGAGGGCCCCGACCACGATCGTCGTCATGTTGATGAGGGTCCCGAGGCCCGGGAACGCGCCGTCCACGGCGCTGACCCTAACGCCCACCGAGCGCTATCCTCGCGCCACACCTCCCGAGGACGAAGGGTGCCGCCGTGACCGGAGCAGACCTCTCCCCCCAGGGCGCGACGGCCCTCGCCGCGCCCGCCCCCCGGCCCCTCGAGCCGCTCGGCGTCGAGGTCCCGTCCACGGTGCCGACCCACTGGTACAACCTGGCCGCGGACCTGCCCGAGCCGGTGCCGCCCCACCTGCACCCCGGGACCCACGAGCCGCTCGGGCCGCAGGACCTCGCGCCGCTGTTCCCGATGGCGCTCATCGAGCAGGAGGTCACCACCGAGCGCTACGTCGAGATCCCGCAGACGGTGCGCGAGATCTACGCGATGTGGCGGCCCTCGCCGCT
>JACIXM010000033.1 GCA_014360395.1 Actinotalea sp. | reverse complement strand
GGAGGGGTGTCAGAACGGGTGGTCCTGAGGGCTGGCGTGGTGCAGACCGCCGACGACGGTCCGGGTCGTGCCGGGGGTGCGGCGCGCGGTGCGGCGGGCGCCCGCGATCAGGCTGGCCACCGGGCCGACGCTCCCTCGCGGCGCCGGGCTCGCCGGGCTCACCGGGCTCGCCGGGCTCCCCGGGTTCACCGGGCTCACCGGGCTCACCGGGCTCCCCGCGCTCACTTGATCGCTCCCGTCCCGAGGCCGCTGCGCCAGAAGCGCTGGAGCAGCAGGAACAGGGCGATGAGCGGGAGGATCGAGACGAGGGCCCCGACCAGGACGTAGAGCCGCAGCTCGGGCACCTGGTTGACCACCGAGTTCCAGTTGTACAGACCCAGGGTCACCGGGAAGAGCGCCGAGTCGCGCAGCATGATCAGCGGCAGGAAGAAGTTGTTCCAGATCGCGACGAACTGGAAGAGGAACACCGTCACCAGCGCCGGGAACATCAGCCGCACCGACACCGTGAAGTACGTCCGCACCTCCCCCGAGCCGTCCAGGCGTGCCGCCTCCATGAGCTCGTCGGGCACCGACGCCGCCGCGAAGATCCGCGTCAGGTACACCCCGAACGGGCTGACGATGCTCGGCAGGAACACCGACCAGAAGGTGTTGGTCGCCCCCACCTCGCTGAAGATGAGGAACAGCGGCAGCGCCAGGGCGGTCGCCGGGACGAGCACGCCACCGAGGACGACGTTGAAGAGCACCTCGCGCCCGGGGAACCGGTACTTGGCCAGCGCGTAGCCGCACATCCCCGCCAGCAGGGTGGCCAGCAGCGCTCCCCCGCCGGCGTACGCGAGGCTGTTGCCCAGCCACTTCACGAGGATGCCGCCCTGGTAGCCGAACACCGCCGCGAGGTTCTCGCCGAGCTGGATGTCCGAGAACCACAGCGCGTTCGTCGTCGTCAGGTCCCCGCGGCTCTTCGTCGACGCGACGAGCAGCCACCAGATCGGCGTGAGGAAGTACAGCGTGAACACGGCCATGATCAGCATGGCCGAGGTGCGGGACAGGATGCTCTCCCGCGGGCCGCTCGCGGGCGTGCCGGTCCGGCGGGCGCGGGTGGCGGCGCGCGCCGAGGGCGGCGCGGTGATCGTCGGCGGGACCACGGGGGTGCTCACTGGAACGCCTTCCGCTGGGTCACCTTGAGGAAGGTGAACGACAGGATGAACGTGGCGAGCGCCAGCACGACCGAGAACGCCGCGGCCAGGCTCGGGTTCGGCACGGAGGCCGTCGTGTACACGAGCAGGTTCGGGGTGAAGTCGCTGGTCACGGACGAGGTGAAGGTCCGGAAGACCTGCGGCTCGGCGAGCAGCTGCAGCGTCCCGATGATCGAGAAGATCGCGGTGAGGATGATCGCCGGCATGACGAGCGGGATCTTGATCGACCACGCGATGCGGAACTGCGACGCCCCGTCGAGCCGGGCCGCCTCGTACACCTCGGCCGGGATCGCCAGCAGGGACGAGTAGATGATCAGCATGTTGTAGCCGACGTAGACCCAGGTCACGACGTTCGCGATCGCCCAGAGCACGAGGTCGGCCGACAGGAAGTTGATCTCGGCGGTGAGCGGCCGGAACGGCGACAGGTTCGGCGAGTACAGGAAGCCCCACATGATCGCCGCGATGACGCCCGGCACCGCGTACGGCGCGAAGAAGGCCAGGCGGAAGAACCGCCGGCCCCGCACCAGCGGTGAGTCGAGCAGGAGCGCGAAGAGCAGCGCGAGGCCCAGCATGATCGGGACCTGGACGATGCCGAACAGGAGCACCCGGCCGATCGACTCCCAGAACGCGTCGTTCTCCAGGACGTTGCGGTACTGCGTCAGACCGCCGAACACCTCCGTCGGCGGGCCGAACGTGCCCTCCCGCTGCACGACGCGCGTCGACTGCCACACCGCGTACCCGATGGGCAGCAGGTAGAACATCGAGAACAGCACGCCGAACGGCAGGACGAAGACGGCGATCGCCGACTTGTGGGGCACCCGGGTCCGCGTGACCGGGCTGGGCGCCGTCGCCGACGGCGCGTCGAGCGTGGTCGTGCTCATGGCGTCACGTCCTCCCTGACGACGCGCACGGCCCCGGCGGGCACGTGCAGGGTCTCGACGTCCACGTCCTGGGTCAGCTCACGGCCCCGGACGGGCACCTCGACGACGTCGTCGCTGTGGTTGATGACGAAGAGGAACGAGGCGCCGTCGTCGTGCGCGCGCCGCACCACCTCGACCAGCGGGCCGGCACCCGGCATCGGGCTGGCACCGGCGTGGTGGGCCACCTCCCTGACCAGGTCGGCGGCGTGGACCGGGTCGAGCGCGGTCGCGACGTACCAGGCGGTGCCCCGCCCGTGCTCGTTCCGCGTGATCACCGGGGTGCCGGGCAGCGGCCCGTCCACGGCGTGCGCGACGGCCTTCGCCGTCACGGTGCGCAGCTGCTCGGTCCACAGGCTCCCCTGCGAGCCGGAGTCCAGCGTCAGGGTCTGCCCGGGCAGCAGCGGGTGGAACTCGTCGGCGACCACGCCGAGCAGGTCGCGGAACGCGCCGGGGTAGCCGCCCAGTCGCACCCGGTCGTCCTCGTCGACGATGCCGCTGAAGAACGTCACGAGGGCGTGCCCGCCGTCGGCGACGTACTGCTCGATCGCGGCCGCCTCCGCGTCCCGGACGAGGTAGAGCTCCGGCACCACGAGCATGCGGTAGCGCGCGAGGACCTCGGGGGCGGCGCCCGGCGGGACGACGTCGACCGCGAGGCCCGCATCGCGCAGCGCCCGGTACAGGGCGTGCACCTGCTCCAGGTAGCGCACGTGCTCGGAGGGGCGGTTCCCGCCGTCGGCGGCCCACCACGCCTCGTAGGAGAAGACCAGGGCGACGTCGCTGCGGACCGTGCTGCCGACGACGTCGCGCAGCGCCTCCAGCGTCCGGCCGAGCTCGAGGACCTCGTGCCACGTGCGCGACGACGTCCCGGCGTGCGGCAGCAGCGCCGAGTGGAACTTCTCCGAGCCCTGGACGGACGCACGCCACTGGAAGAAGCACACGCCGTCCGCCCCACGCGCCACGTGGGCGAGCGAGACCCGCAGCATCTCCCCCGGCGTCTTGGCGACGTTGACCGGCTGCCAGTTGACCGCGCTCGTCGAGTGCTCCATGAGCAGCCAGGGCCGGCCGCCCGCGATCCCGCGGGTCGTGTCGCCGGCGAAGGCGAGCTCCACCAGCGGGTCCTCGAGGCGGTGGTCGAGGTAGTGGTCGTTCGCGACGACGTCCATGTCCGGCGCCCACGCGAAGTAGTCCATGTCCCGCTGGTGGGCGGTGACCATGAAGTTCGTCGTGACGGGGATGTCGCTGTGCCGGCGGATGACCTCGGCCTCGGCCCGGTACAGGCCGAGCAGCTCGTCGGAGCTGAACCGGTGGAAGTCCAGCGCCTGGCTCGGGTTGGCGGACGACACGGTGAGCCGCGGGGGGAGCACCTCGTCGAAGGAGGAGTAGCGCTGGCTCCAGAACGACGTCCCCCACGCCCGGTTCAGCGCCTCGACCGTCCCGTAGCGGGCGCGCAGCCACGCGCGGAACGCCGCCGCCGTCGTGTCGCAGTAGCACAGGGAGTTGTGGCACCCGAGCTCGTTGGACACGTGCCACAGCCGGACGCCGGGGTGCGCGCCGTAACGCCGCGCGACCTGCTCGACCAGCGCCGCCGCCCGCTCGCGGAAGACCGGCGAGCTCGGGCAGTACGCCTGCCGCCCGCCCGGCCACCGCGTCGTGCCGTCGGCCATGACGGGGAGCGTCTCCGGGTGCAGCGCCGACAGCCACGGCGGCGGCGAGGCGGTCCCGGTGCCCAGGTTGATGCCGATGCCGTGCGCGTGGAGGAGCTCGACGACGGCGTCCAGGCGGGAGAAGTCGTAGCGGCCCGGCTCCGGCTCGACGTCCGACCAGCCGAACACGTTGACGGCCACGAGGTCGATGCCCGCCTCGCGCATGAGGACGACGTCCTCCTGCCAGACCGCCGGGTCCCACTGCTCGGGGTTGTAGTCGCAGCCGAAGGCGAAGCGCTCCGGCGCCCAGCGAGCGCGCTCGGCGTCGCGGGACCCGGTGCCCGCCCGCAGGGCGGTGCCGTGGCCGGCGTCGCGGTCGGCGGTGCTCATCGCGCTCCTCGAGTGGTGAGCCGCGTCGCGGACGTCGGCTCTGACGTTCTGTGACCGTTCACAGACTCCGCGGGCGATCGATGCCAGGGAGTTCTGTGACCGTTCACAGAACGTAGAGCGCATGATCGCCGGGTGTCAACACATCCGACCATTGCCCACCAAAACCGATCACGGGAAGGTCACGGCGAGGTCGCGGAGCGGTCACGCCCGGCAGCCACCGGGGTGCTACCAGCGCGTGTGGCGCGGCGAGGTCCCCGGGCCGGGGCAGCACCGACGGCTAGCATCCGGGCATGTCCTCCCCCGGCCGACCGCGGCGCGCGACGATCCGCGACGTCGCGCTCGAGGCCGGGGTCTCCCGGGGCACCGTGTCCCGGGTGCTCAACGGTGAGCCGTACGTGTCCGCGCAGGCCAGGGCCGCGATCGAGGCCGCCGTCGCCAAGGTCGGCTACGTGCCGAACACTGCCGCGCGCAACCTCGCGCTGCAGCGGGCGCAGGCCGTCGGCTTCATCGTCCACGAGCCGCACGAGCTCTTCCTCGAGGACCCGAACATCGGCGCGATCCTCCTCGGCGCCAACCGCGTCCTGTCCGGCGCCGACCAGCAGATGGTCAGCCTCGTCATCGACTCCGAGCGGGACAGCCGGCGCGTGGCCCGCTACCTCAGCGGCGGGTTCGTCGACGGCGCCGTCGTCGTCTCCGCCCGGCAGAACGACTCCCTCCTCGGCGCCATCGGGCGGCTCAGCATCCCGGCGACGCTCGTCGGCCGCCCGCCGTCGGAGGTCCGCGTGCCGTGGGTCGGCATCGACAACCGCGGCGCCGCGTGCGCCATCACCGAGCACCTCGTCGGCACCGGCCGGCGCCGCATCGGGATGATCGCCGCCGCCCTGGACCGCGACTCCGGGGCCGACCGCCTCGCCGGCTTCCGGGACGCCCTCGGCGACCGGTTCGACGAGCGCCTCGTCGTCGCCCGGCCGCTCTACGAGTACACCGCGGGCCGGACCGCGATGGAGGAGCTCCTGGCCCGCGAGCCCGACGTCGACGGCGTCTTCGCGGCCTCCGACGCCGTCGCCGCCGGCGCGCTCGACGCCCTGCGCGCCGCCGGACGCCGCGTGCCGGAGGACGTGGGCGTCGTCGGCTTCGACGACTCCTCCTGGGCCCAGCGCACGCACCCCCAGCTGACGACGGTCCACCAGCCCGCCCGACTGCTCGGCGAGCGCGCGGCGGAGTCGGTGCTCGCGCAGCTGCGCGGCGAGGCGCCCGAGCCGGTGGGCACGCTGCTCGAGACGGACGTCGTCCTCCGCGGCTCCGCCTGAGCGGAGCGCCGCGGACACCCTCTCGGCGGCTCCGGTGGCACACGCCAGCGGCTCCGGCCCGACGGCACCTCCAGCGGCTCCCGCCCACGGACACCCCTCGACCGGCTCCGGCCCGGCGGGCCTCCTGGGCGGTTCGTCCCTTTCGCCGGGCCCGTCGCACCACGACCGTGGAGCGTGGAGGCGAGTGTCATGTCCCAGACGCCACAGCCCGCGACCGCACCTGGCCCCGACCCGCGCCGGGACGGCCCCCCTCCGGTGACCTGGAGCCGCGACCCCGCCCATCACGCCCTCCTGCGCGCCTGGTCGCAGGACCACTGGACGCGGTGGGTCTCCGACGGCCGGTCGGTCTGGGCAGACCCCCGACCGACCCGACGCCTCCTGACCCCCGCGGACGGTGACGGCCTGAAGCTCGTCACCGACGTCGTCCTCCCCGAGGCCGTCGCGCAAGGAGTCGTGGACCCGCGGACGGCGCGCCGCCTCCAGCACGTGGTCGACCGGCTCTGGGGCGAGGCCTACCCGTTCGTGTCGCCAGA
>JACIXM010000329.1 GCA_014360395.1 Actinotalea sp. | reverse complement strand
GACGGCGCGGGCTGGCTCATGGTCGAGATGGGCGGCGCGACGCGCGAGGAGGCCCTCGCCCGCGCCGAGGCGATGGTCGCCGACGCCGCCGCGGTGTCGGCGCGCGTGGTCCCGCCCGGGCCCGAGGCGTCGTCGTTGTGGCAGATCCGGGCCGACGGCGCCGGGCTGGGCGGCCGCACGCCGTCGGGCGCCCAGGCGTGGCCGGGCTGGGAGGACGCCGCGGTCCCGCCGGAGCGGCTCGGGGCGTACCTGCGCGACTTCGACGCGCTCATGGCGCGCCACGGCGTGGACGGGCTGCCGTACGGGCACTTCGGCGACGGATGCATCCACGTCCGCCTCGACGTCCCGCTGGAGCGCGCCGCCGACGTGCCGGGGTTCCGTGCGTTCATGACGGAGGCGGCGGACCTCGTCACGTCCTACGGTGGGTCGCTGTCCGGCGAGCACGGCGACGGCCGGGCCCGCGGGGAGCTCCTGGACCGGATGTACACCCCGGCCGCTCTGGACCTGTTCGGGCAGGTCAAGCACCTCTTCGACCCTGCCGACGTCCTCAACCCGGGCGTCGTCGTCCGGCCGCGGCCGATCGACGCGGACCTGCGCCGCCCGCACGCCGCGCCGCTGCCGCGCGCCGGCGGCTTCGCCTTCCCCCATGACGGCGGCGACGTCACCACCGCGGTGCACCGGTGCGTCGGGGTGGGCAAGTGCCGCGCGGACACCTCGGCGTCCGGGGGGTTCATGTGCCCGTCGTACCTGGCCACACGCGACGAGAAGGACTCCACCCGCGGCCGGGCGCGCGTGCTGCAGGAGATGGCCAACGGCACGCTCGTGCAGGGCTGGCGGTCCCCGGAGGTGCACGAGGTCCTCGACCTGTGCCTGTCCTGCAAGGCCTGCTCGAGCGACTGCCCCGCGGGCGTGGACATGGCGCAGTACAAGTCCGAGGTGCTGCACCGCACCTACCGGGGGCGCCTGCGGCCGGTGAACCACTACGCGCTCGGCTGGCTGCCGCGGTGGTCGGCGCTGGTCGGGCGGCTGCGGTTGGGCCGGCTGGCCAACCGCGTGCTCGGGGTGCGGCCGGTCGCCCGGGCGGTGCTGGCGCTGGGCGGCATGGACACCCGGCGCAGCATCCCGCGGTTCGCCGAGGTGCCGTTCCGCACCTGGTGGGCGCAGCAGTCCCGCTCCGGGCGCAACCACAGCACCCAGGGCGTGGGCGAGGCGACGACGACGTCGTCCCACGCCACCGGCTCGGTCGACGCGGTGCGGCGCGTGGTGCTGTGGTCGGACTCCTTCTCCGACGGGTTCGACCCGGACGTGCCGCGGGCGATGATCGCGGTGCTCCGTGACGCCGGGTACGAGGTGATCGTCCCGGACCAGCCGGCGTGCTGCGGGCTGACGTGGATCAGCACGGGGCAGCTGGACGGGGCGCGGCGGCGCCTCACCGACCTCCTGGCCGTGCTGGGGCCCTACGCCGTCAACGGGATCCCCATCGTCGGGGTGGAGCCGTCCTGCACCGCGGTGCTGCGCTCGGACCTGCTGGACCTGCTGCCGGAGGACCCGCGCGCCGTCGCCGTCGCGCACGCGACGCGGACCCTGGCCGAGCTGCTCACCGCGCCGGCGCCCGTGGGGCCGGAGGGCTGGTCCCCGCCGCGCCTGGACGGCGTGGAGGTGCTGGCCCAGCCGCACTGCCACCACCACTCGGTCATGGGGTACCAGCAGGACCTCGCGCTGCTCGCCGACGCCGGGGCCCGGGTCCGCGCGCTCGCGGGCTGCTGCGGCCTGGCCGGGAACTTCGGCATGGAGAAGGGCCACTACGACGTCTCGGTCGCGGTGGCCGAGCGGGCGCTCCTGCCGGCGCTGCGCGACCTCACGCCGGGCACGGTCCTCCTGGCCGACGGGTTCTCCTGCCGGACGCAGGCCGACCAGCTCGGCGGGGCGGCCGGGGTCCACCTCGCCCAGCTCCTGGCGGCCCGGCTGGCGCCGAGGCGGACGCCGCTCCCGTGACCCGGCTCGTCGTCGCGGGGCGCTGAGCACCCCGCCCGGGCCGCTCTCGAGCGCTGCGCGGCCTTCGGGACGCGCCCGCTCCCGGCGGTGTGAGCACGATCATGTGGCGTCCGCGGGGGAATCGGGAGGAATCGCCCGTTCGATCCGTATCGCCGGTACCCCTGAACCTCTACGCTGGGCAGCGCCCCGCTCCCGACCGCTGAGGTGCCCGGTGACCTCTCACGCGCTGACCCCAGGTCGCGGGTTCCCGCTGTCCGCCGTGCGGCCGCCGGCCGGCCCGCGTCAGGTGACGCTCCCTCCGCAGGAGGCGGGACGCCCGACCCGGGCGGACGTGGGCGACCAGCTCGACGCGCTGCTCGGCGAGCACCTGCTGCCGGTGCGGATGCGCACCCCCGGCGCCGACGAGCCGCACCTGCTGGCGGTGGACGCGTCCGGTCGCCCGGTCGTCGTCGAGGTCGTCGGCCGTCTGGACGAGGCCGCGTGCCTGCGCGCCCTGGGCTACGTGGGCCGCGCGGCCAAGATGTCGACCGACCAGCTCGCCGCCCTCTACAGCGGCGGTGAGCAGAGCTTCGGCCCCCACCTGGAGGCGTTCCGGCGCACCGTCTCGCCGTCGTCGCTGCTGCGCCCGTCGACCGGCGGCGGCGCGCGCCTGCTGGTGGTCTGCACGGAGATCGCGCCCGAGGTCGACGACGTCCTGGAGTTCCTCGTCCAGCCCGGCCACCACGTGGAGATCCTGCGCGTGCGCGTCACCGCGGACCCGGCCGGGGGGCGGCTGGTGGACGTCGTCCCCGTGGACCGGTCGGTGCCGGTGCACGAGGCCGCGGGCCTGCGGACCGAGGACCTGCCGGTCCGGCGCCGGGACCGCCGCGAGGAGCAGCCCGTCGCGGCCGAGCACCCGCGCCCGACCGTCGTCCCGCCGGCGTTCGCCGTCGTGCAGGGGCCGCCCCCGACCCCCGC
>JACIXM010000328.1 GCA_014360395.1 Actinotalea sp. | reverse complement strand
CCGGATCGCCTCCCGGACGACGTCCACCCGCCGGCAGTAGTCGTCACGACCCAGGGAGCTGGACCATGACGACGCCGCGGGCCCCCGCCAGGAGCCCTTCGTCAGCCGCCCGGCGCGGGCGTCGACCGGGCGGCGGCGGATGTCCTCGAACCGCCAGGCGTGCACCGGTCCCTCGAACTCGCCGACGACGGCCCAGAAACCGCCCCCCCGCAACGGGGTGTCGTCGCGGCTCAGCTCGGCGTGCTCGACGACGCCGCGGGCCTCCACGCCGGCGAACCACGCCCGCCCCACCGGAACACCCGACCGCTGCTGCACCGGCTCACGGTAGCGGCGGACAGAAGACCGGGCGCACGGTGCGGACGGCGCCCCGGCGGGCGCACTCCGGACCGGCGGGGAGGCGCCGCCGGGGGGTACGGGGTCCCGGCGCCCCGACACGCGACGGTCCGGTGGCGAGTTGGACGTTCCCGCCGGCAGTCCGTTAGAGTCCTCAACGCCGCACAGCGCCGGGGAGACCCGGCCGGTGCAGCGCGGACGTGGCTCAGTTGGTAGAGCATCACCTTGCCAAGGTGAGGGTCGCGGGTTCGAGTCCCGTCGTCCGCTCGGAGGCGACATTCCCGTGTCGGGCGCAGCCCGGCCGAGGCATTGAGCCTACGGTGGAGTGGCCGAGAGGCGAGGCAGCGGCCTGCAAAGCCGTATACACGGGTTCGAATCCCGTCTCCACCTCGCAGCACAGGGCGAGAGCCCATGGGCGATTGGCGCAGCGGTAGCGCGCTTCCCTGACACGGAAGAGGTCACTGGTTCGATCCCAGTATCGCCCACCAGCATCACCGCAGGTCAGGGGCCGTTCCGGAGAGATCCGGGGCGGCCTTTCTGGTGTCCTGCAGGACACATGTAGCCAAACATGTAGCCATACCATTTCTTTACCGTCGTGGAACGGCCCTCGCCGGAACTGACGCACCCTCATTTATCTTCGCAGACACCGCCTCGATATCGGCCTCGGTGAGTGTCTTGTCGCGCGGTTGGAGCCGCACCGT
>JACIXM010000327.1 GCA_014360395.1 Actinotalea sp. | reverse complement strand
TGACGAAGGGCTCCTGGCGGGGGCCCGCGGCGTCGTCCTGGTCCAGCTCCCTGGGTCGTGACGACTACTGCCGGCGGGTGGACGTCGTCCGGGAGGCGATCCGGCAGGGTGACGTCTACCAGGTGAACCTCTGCCGGGTCCTCACCGCACCGCTGCCGGTCGAGGACGGCGCTGAACCGGACGCCACCGCCCTCGGGGCGGTGCTGGACGAGGGCAACCCCGCCCCGTACGCCGGCGGTGTGCACGTCCCGGCCGGGGCCGCGGTGCCCCCGGTCTGGGTGGTCTCCGCCTCGCCCGAGCTCTTCCTGCGCGTCGCCGACGGTCACGTGACGTCCGGGCCCATCAAGGGCACCGCCCCGACGCCGGACGGGCTCACCGACAAGGACCGTGCCGAGAACGTCATGATCGCCGACATGGTGCGCAACGACCTGCAACGGGTCGGGGTGCCGGGCACGGTCGAGGTGACCTCCCTCCTCGAGGTCCAGGAGCACCCGGGCCTCGTGCACCTCGTCACGACCGTCCGCGCGCGCCTGGCGCCGGGCGTGGGCTGGGGAGAGGTGCTCGCCGCCACCTACCCGCCCGCGTCGGTGTCGGGCGCGCCCAAGATCAGCGCGCTCGAGCACATCCAGCGTGTCGAGCCGGTGCCCCGGGGGCCGTACTGCGGCACGATCGGCTGGATCGACGCGGACCGGGGCATCGCCGAGCTGGCCGTGGGGATCCGCGGCTTCTGGTGGCGACCCGACGAGGGCGGCGTCCTCGCGTTCGGCACGGGTGCGGGGATCACGTGGGAGAGCGACCCGGAGCGCGAGTGGCGAGAGACGGAGCTCAAGGCACGCCGGCTGGTCGGCCTGGCGTCGCGACGGTGAGAGGTGCCCGCGGGCACGGGAACGGAGGCAGGCGTGGTCGGTGGGGACGGCGTGGTCGGCGGGCAGGGGACGGACGGCCTGACGATCTGGGCGGACGGCCGCCTGCTGGCGCCGGGGGAGCGGGTGCTGAGCCCGGTGGACCACGGCGTCACGGTCGGTGACGGCGTCTTCGAGACCTGCGGGGTGCTGGGCGGCCGGGCGTTCGCGCTGACGAGGCACCTCCGCCGGCTCACGGTCTCGGCCCGCGGCCTCGGCCTGCCGGACCCGGACCACGACCTCGTGCGGGGTGCCGTCGAGGAGGTCCTCGCGCAGGCGCCCGGTGCCGGGCGCCTGCGGATCACGGTCACCGCGGGCCTCGGGCCGCTCGGGTCGGGTCGCACGCCGGGTGCGCACCCCACGGTCGTCGTCGTCGCCGGGCCGGCCGGCGCGCCCGGCGGGGTGCCGACGCCCGCCCGGGTGGTCCGCGTGCCCTGGGTCCGCAACGAGCGGTCGCCGGTCGCCGGCC
>JACIXM010000326.1 GCA_014360395.1 Actinotalea sp. | reverse complement strand
GCCGGGCCGGCCGGCGCGCCCGGCGGAGTGCCGACGCCCGCCCGGGTGGTCCGCGTGCCCTGGGTCCGCAACGAGCGGTCGCCGGTCGCCGGCCTGAAGACGACGTCCTACGCGGAGAACGTCGTCGCGCTCGCCCGGGCGGCCGCCCAGGGCGCGGACGAGGCGCTGCTGGCCAACACGGTCGGTGATCTCTGCGAGGGCACGGGGAGCAACGTCTTCGTCCAGGTGGGGGAGGAGCTGCTCACCCCCGCTCTGTCGACCGGCTGTCTCGCCGGGATCACCCGGGCCCTGGTCCTGGAGTGGTCGGCCGAGGCCGGGCTCCCGGTGCGCGAGGCGACCCCCGGCGAGCTGCCCTGGTCGGTCCTGCAGGACGTCGTCGGCCGGGGGAGCGGCCTGGCCCTGACCGGTTCGGTCCGGACGACCGTGCCGGTGGTCGCGCTGGACGGGGTCCCCCTGGACGTCACGCCGTTGACCCGGCGGGTCGTGGAGCTGTACGCCGAGCGCGCGGCGGACGACGTCGACCCGTGAACCGGGCGACGACCGGTGCCGGCCTCAGGCGTCGAGCAGGGTGACGATCAGCCGGGAGATCTCGTCCTCCATGACGGGGCCCTCGGACCCGAACGGGACGAGCGCGACGGTCGCGGCGACGAAGCGCACGAACGGGTCGGCCGGTCCGGCGAGCAGCGCGTCGCCCTCGACGCCGGACAGGCCGACGAGCAGGTACGCCGGGTCCTCGTCCCGCCAGATGCGTACGTCACCCGTCCCGGCGGGGGCGGCCGCGTCGGCGAGGAGCCCGTGGGCGATGAGCTCCCGCCCGATGAGCCAGGTCGACACGGAGCTCGTCCCCCGGAACACGATGCGGACCGTGTAGGGGTCCGACGGCGCGAAGTGCAGCTCGGCGCTGATGGGGAGAACGCTGGCATCGGGCAGCACCAGATGCATCGGGACGACCTCGCAGACGTCCCGTGTGGGCTCGGTCATCCTCACCCCTCCCGCTCCTCTTCGGCGGAGCCGCTGACCGCGCCCCCGACCTCCACCCGAACGGGTCCTCCCGTGCGGGTCGTCCCCCGACGGCGAGCAGGTCGCCGACGGTCACGCCGCCGACCGACCCCGGCGCCGCCGGGAACCGACCGTGGTGCGTCACTCTCGACCACTCATCGACCAGCGTATTCGCCTCGTTCGGCAAACCGCTGACGATTCGCTACGATCGTCGACGCGTCCCCGGGTGACCGGCCGGCGCGAGGGCGATTGGCTCAGTGGTAGAGCGCCTCGTTCACACCGAGGAGGTCACTGGTTCGAACCCAGTATCGCCCACCTGATCTTCCTGTCGTGATCCCCCGAACGGACGCTTCGGCGCCGTGCGCGACCCGTCCTCCGTCGTCGCAGGTCAGCGGCCTGCGGACGCGACGATCTTCACCCAGCGGACCGGCCTTCCGGGGGTCGGCTGTCACCCGTCCGGCCCAGCGCGCCATCGCCGCGCCCACCGGGTGCGTCGGGGCCCGGCACGACCCCGGCGCGTCGGTACGATCGTCGGGCCGTCCAGACCGAGGAGAGCACGTGCCACAGATCACCCTGACCGCCGATGGTGTCGAACGGACGCTGGAGGCCGGCACGACGGGGACGGAGCTCTACCGGGACCGCCGCGACGTCGTCGTGATGCGGGTCGACGGTGAGCTGGTCGACCTGGCCACGCCGCTCACCGCGGGGGTCACGGTCGAGCCCGTGACGATCGACTCGCCCGACGGCCTGGCGGTCCTGCGCCACTCGACGGCCCACGTGCTCGCCCAGGCGGTGCAGCAGCTGCACCCGCAGGCACGGCTCGGCATCGGCCCGCCGGTGACGGACGGCTTCTACTACGACTTCGACGTCGACACCCCCTTCACGCCCGAGGACCTCAAGGCGCTGGAGAAGGTCATGCAGCGCATCGTCAAGGAGGGCCAGACCTTCCGGCGCTGGGAGCTGGCCGACGACGACGCCCGGGCCGAGCTGGCCGACGAGCCCTACAAGCTGGAGCTCATCGGCATCAAGGGATCCGCGGCCGGGACCGAGGGCGCGTCCGTCGAGGTCGGCCAGGGTGGGCTGAGCATCTACCAGAACCTCCGGCGCGACGGGTCGGTGGCGTGGCAGGACCTGTGCCGCGGCCCGCACCTGCCCAGCACGCGCCTGATCGGCAACGGCTTCCAGCTGACCCGCACGGCGGCGGCCTACTGGCGGGGCTCGGAGAAGAACCCGCAGCTGCAGCGCGTCTACGGCACGGCCTGGCCGTCCAAGGACGAGCTCAAGGCGCACCTCGACCGCATCGCCGAGGCGGAGCGGCGCGACCACCGCCGCCTGGGGACCGAGCTGGACCTCTTCTCCTTCCCCGACGAGATCGGCTCCGGCCTGGCGGTGTTCCACCCCCGCGGCGGCATCGTCCGCCAGGAGATGGAGGACTACTCGCGCCGGCGGCACGTGGAGGCGGGCTACTCCTTCGTCTACAGCCCGCACATCACCAAGGAGCAGCTGTTCCGGACGTCGGGCCACCTGGACTGGTACGCCGACGGCATGTACCCGCCCATGCAGATGGACGAGGAGCGCGACGCCGACGGGACGCTGCGCAAGGCCGGCCAGAACTACTACCTCAAGCCGATGAACTGCCCGATGCACAACCTGATCTTCAGGTCCCGCGGGCGCAGCTACCGCGAGTTGCCGCTGCGGCTCTTCGAGTTCGGCACGGTGTACCGCTACGAGAAGTCCGGGGTCGTGCACGGCATGACACGCGCCCGCGGCTTCACGCAGGACGACGCGCACATCTACTGCACGCAGGACCAGATGAAGGACGAGCTGACGCGTCTGCTCACCTTCGTCCTGGAGCTGCTCAAGGACTACGGCCTCGACGACTTCTTCCTGGAGCTGTCCACGCGCAACCCGGAGAAGTCGGTGGGCTCGGAGGAGATCTGGGAGGCGGCCACCCGCACGCTGGAGGAGGTCGCCACCGCCTCCGGCCTCGAGCTGGTCCCGGACCCGGGCGGCGCGGCGTTCTACGGCCCCAAGATCTCCGTCCAGGCCAAGGACGCCATCGGCCGGACCTGGCAGATGTCGACGATCCAGCTCGACTTCAACCTGCCGGAGCTGTTCGACCTGGAGTACACGGCGCCGGACGGGACCCGGCAGCGTCCCGTGATGATCCACCGCGCGCTGTTCGGGTCGATCGAGCGGTTCTTCGCGGTCCTGACCGAGCACTACGCCGGGGCGTTCCCGGCGTGGCTGGCGCCGGTGCAGGCCGTCGCGGTCCCGGTCGCGGAGCCGTTCAACGACTACCTCGCCGACGTCGTCGCGCGGCTGCGGGCCGAGGGGGTCCGGGCGGAGCTGGACCTCTCGGACGACCGGTTCGGCAAGAAGATCCGCAACGCCAGCACCCAGAAGGTGCCGTTCGTCCTCATCGCCGGCGGCGAGGACGTCGCCGCCGGGGCGGTGTCCTTCCGCTACCGCGACGGGCGCCAGGACAACGGGGTGCCCGTCGAGGAGGCCGTGCGCCGCGTCGTCGAGGCCGTCCGCACGCGCGCGCAGGTCTGACCGTGACCGGGGGGAGCGAGGACGAGGCCCGCGTCGACGACGCGGGGGACCTGGCCGGCCACCCGGACGGCTTCGGCCGGCTGTGGACACCGCACCGCATGGTCTACATCGGGGGCCAGGACAAGCCCGCGGACTCCGGCGAGCAGGCGTGCCCCTTCTGCCGTGTGGCCGCTGCGGAGGACGACGCCGAGGCGCTCGTCGTCCACCGCGCGGCGGTCTGCTTCGTGCTGCTCAACCTCTACCCGTACAACTCCGGGCACCTCATGGTGCTGCCCTACCGGCACGTCGCGGACTACACGGACCTGACCGAGCCGGAGGTCGCCGAGCTCGCCGCCCTGACCCGGACGGCGATGCGTGTGCTGCGGGAGACCATGGGGCCGCAGGGGTTCAACCTCGGGATGAACCAGGGCGCGGTCGCCGGCGCCGGCATCGCCGCCCACCTGCACCAGCACGTCGTCCCACGCTGGGCCGGCGACAGCAACTTCCTGCCGATCGTCGGCCGGACGAAGGCCATGCCGGAGCTGCTCGGGGACACCCGGGAGCGGCTCGCGGCGTCCTGGCCGGCGGACCGAGGGGCGGGGACCTGATGCGCCGGCTCCGCAAGGTCGTCGCGCGGGTCGTCGACCCCGTGGCGGACGCCCTGCTGCGCGCGGGCGTCTCGCCGGACGCCGTCACGCTGGTGGGCACGATCGGCGTCGTCGTCGCGGCGCTGACCCTCTACCCGCTCGGGTACCTGTTCGTCGGCACCCTGGTCATCACCGTCTTCGTCCTGTCGGACCTGCTCGACGGCACGATGGCACGCCGGTCCGGCCGGACCAGCAGCTGGGGCGCCTTCCTGGACTCCACGCTGGACCGCTTCGGCGACGGGGCCATCTTCGCGGCGCTCGTCGTCTACCTCGCCGGGCGCGGCGAGGACCCCGTGGGCGCGGTGCTGGCGCTGGCGTGCCTGGTCCTCGGCTCGATCGTCCCGTACGCCCGCGCCCGCGCCGAGGGCCTGGGGATGCGCGCCGACGTCGGCATCGCCGAGCGGGCCGACCGGCTCGTCCTCGTGCTGACGACGACGGCGGCCGTCGGGCTCGGGCTCCCCGCGGTGGTCCTCACCGTGGTCCTCGGCCTCCTCGCGCTGGCCAGCCTCGTCACGGTCGTGCAGCGGGTCGTGCACGTGCGCCGCCAGTTCCTGGCGGCCGGCGGATCGGCGCCGGCGCCGTGAGCCGCCGACGCGACACCGCCGGGCTCCTGCTGCGCGGCTGGCACCTCGCGGCCCGGCTGCCCGAACCGGTCGTGCGCGCAGCCATGCACGTCGCCGCCGACGTGGCCTGGGCACGCCGCGGCTCCGGCGTCCGCCGGCTCGAGGCGAACATCGCCCGCGCGCGGCCGCTCGCCACGCCACGCGAGCTGCGCCGGCTCAGTCGCGCCGGCATGCGCACCTACCTGCGGTACTACGCCGAGGCCTTCACCCTCACGCGGCTGCCGTGGCAGCGGGTCGAGGCGCGCGTGCGTGCCGAGGGCCTCCAGGAGGTCCGAGCACTGGTCGACGCGGGGACCAGTCTCGTCCTGGCGCTGTCGCACCAGGGGAACTGGGACCTCGCCGGCGCGTGGGCGACGCGTGCGATCGCGCCCGTCCTCACCGTCGCGGAGCGGCTGCGTCCCGCCGAGGTGTTCGACGAGTTCCTCCGGCTCCGTGAGGGGATCGGGCTGCGGATCCTGCCGCTGGACGACGGGGGTGACGTCTTCCGTGAGCTCGTCCGGGCCGTCCGGGGCGGCGGGCTGCTGGTCCCGCTGCTGGCGGACCGCGACCTGACGGCCCGGGGCGTCGAGGTCGACCTGTTCGGGGAGCGTGCCCGGGTCGCCGCCGGCCCCGCGGCGCTCGCGGTGACGACGGGCGCGCCCCTCCTGCCCGTCACGGTCCAGCACGAGCGCCTGCGCGGTGCACGGCGGAGGGCGGCGGGCTCGCGGTGGGGGATCCTCGTCCGCTTCCACCCGCCGGTCGCGGTGCCGGAAGGGCTCGACCGGCCGGCGCAGGTCGTCGCGGCCAGCCAGGCCTGGGTCGACGTGCTCGCGAGGGACATCGCCGCCGACCCCACGCACTGGCACATGCTCCAGCGGGTCTTCGTCGCCGACCTGGACCCGACGCGGTACGCCGCGACGGCGCGCGGCGGGACGGAGGCCACGGCGTGATCGACCGACCGCTGCGCATCGGGATCGTCTGCCCGTACTCCTTCGACGTCCCCGGCGGCGTCCAGTTCCACGTGCGCGACCTGGCCCAGGCCCTCGAGGAGCGCGGGCACACCGTGTCCATCCTGGCGCCCGCCGACGACGACACCCCGGTGCCGGTCCAGATGACGCCTGCGGGGCGCTCGGTCCCCGTCCGCTACAACGGCGCGGTGGCCCGGATGACGTTCGGCCCGCTCAGCGCGGCGCGCGTGCGCCGGTGGCTGGGCGCGGGGGACTTCGACGTCCTGCACCTGCACGAGCCGGTGACACCGAGCCTCGGGATGCTGGCCCTGTGGATCGCCGAGGGTCCCATCGTCGCGACCTTCCACACCGCGCTCATCCGGTCCCGCGCGCTGCAGATGGCGTACCCGGTCGTGCGGCCGAGCCTGGAGAAGATCTCGGCGCGCGTCGCGGTCTCGGAGGACGCCCGCCGGACGCTCGTCGACCACCTCGGCGGCGACGCCGTCGTCATCCCGAACGGCGTGTACGTGGACCCGTTCGCCCAGGCCAGCCCCGATCCGCGGTGGACCGGCACCCCGGAGGCGCCCACCATCGCGTTCCTCGGCCGGCTCGACGAGCCGCGCAAGGGGCTCGGTGTCCTCACGGCGGCCGTGCCGCACGTGCTGGCTGCGTACCCGGGCGCCCGCTTCCTCGTCGCCGGACGCGGCGAGACCGGGGCGGCCGAGGCCCGGGAGGCGCTCGGCGAGCACGCCCGGGCGGTCGAGTTCCTCGGCGGGATCACGGACGAGGAGAAGGCGGCCCTGCTGCGGTCGGTCGACGTCTACGTCGCCCCGCAGACGGGTGGGGAGAGCTTCGGCATCGTGCTCGTGGAGGCGATGAGTGCCGGCACCGTGGTCGTCGCCAGCGACCTCGGAGCGTTCCGTCGGGTGCTCGACGAGGGACGTGCGGGCGTCCTGTTCCGCACCGGCGACGGGGAGGACCTGGCGCGCACCCTGCTGCGGGTCCTCGGCGACCCCGACCTGCGGGCGCAGGTCGTGCAGCGGGGCTCGGAGGCGGTGCGGCGCTACGACTGGTCCACCGTGACCGAGCAGGTGCTCACGGTGTACGAGACCGTGCTGTCCGGCACGGGGCCGCGCGTGCGTGTCGCCGAGGACCCCCGGTCCCGCCGGAGCCGGTGGGCCGGCCTGCGGGGTGAGCGGTGACCTGGTCGGAGATCGCGGTGGTGGTCGTCGCCGCGCTGCTGCTGCTCGTCTGGCTCGTCTGGCTGGCGGCCAACCGCCTGGACCGGCTCCACCGCAAGGTGGCCTCCTCGCGGCAGGCGCTGGACCACCAGCTGGTGCGTCGCGCGTCGGCCGCGGCCGAGCTGGGTGCCGCGGGCGTGCTCGACCCCGCGAGCAGCGTCCTCGTCATGGACGCCGCCTGGGAGGCCCTGGCTGTCGGGGGCAACGGGGACGGCGAGCTCGTGCGCACCGCGGAGCGCTCACCGGGTGATCCACGGGAACGCCTCCCGGGGGACCGCGAACGGGAGGCGGCCGAGAGCGATCTCTCCCTGACCCTGCGGACGGCGCTCGCCGACCCCGAGGAGGTCCGCAGCCTCGAGGCCGACGGCCTCGCCCACGAGCTCCTCGAGGCGCTGGCGGCCTCGTGGTACCGCGTCCAGCTCGCGCGGCGCTTCCACAACGAGGCCGTGGCCCAGACCCAGCGGGTCCGGCGCAAGGTGGTCGTGCGCGTGCTGCGTCTGCACGGCCGGGCAGCGATGCCCCGCACCGTCGAGATCGACGACGGCTGGCCGGACGGGCTGGCGCGACCCGGGCACGTCGGATGAGCGGCGCCGCGCCCTGGGTTCCGCCGGCCGCGCCGCGGCGTCGGGTCCGCCCCGGCGCCGGCACGGTGGTGACCGCCCTCGTCCTCGGCGTGCTCACGCTGGTGGCGGTGGGCCTCGTCGGCATCATGATCGGGCCGCCCGCGTTCCCCGTGGCCACGGTGCTGGCGCTCGTGCCGCTGGCCGCGGTGCTCGGCACCGTGCTGTGGGTGGACCGGTGGGAGCCCGAGCCGTGGCCGGCGCTGGCCGTCGCCTTCGGGTGGGGCGCCTCCGTCTCCGTCCTCGTCGCGCTGGTCCTGAACTCCGGTGCGCAGGCGGCCCTGCTCGTCTCGGGGCTGGACGACCTGAGGGCGGGGGCGCTGACGGCGACGTTCGTGGCCCCGGTCGTCGAGGAGGGCATCAAGGCGCTCGGCGTGCTCCTGCTGTTCCTCGTGTGGCGGCGCTGGTTCGACGGACCGGTCGACGGCGTCGTCTACGCCGCCACGGTCGCGGCCGGCTTCGCGTTCGTCGAGAACATCCTCTACTTCGGCGAGGCGGTCGCGGAGTCCGCGACGCTGGCCGACGGCGGGGAGGCCGTCGCGGTCGTGTTCGTGCTGCGCGCGGTGATGTCGCCGTTCGCCCACGTGCTGTTCACGGTGGCGGTCGGCCTGGCACTCGGATGGGCCTCGCGGCGCTCGGCCGGTGCGTGGCCGGGCGCGTTCGGCCTCGGCCTGCTCGTCGCGGTGGCCCTGCACGCGCTGTGGAACGGTGCCGCCACGCTGGGCAGCGACTCCTCGTTCCTGTCGATCTACGTCATGGTGCAGGTGCCGCTCTTCCTGGGCGTCGTCGGGCTCGTGACGTGGCTGCGTCGCCAGGAGGCGCGCCTCGTCCGGGAGCGGCTCACGGAGTACGCCGCCGCCGGGTACCTGGCGCCGCAGGAGCTGCGGATGCTCACCTCCCTGTCCGCCCGGCGGACGTCCCGCCGCTGGGCGCGCTCGCGGGGCGGCGCCGGCGCGGCGCGTGCCATGCGGCACTTCCAGACGACGGCGTCCCGGCTGGCGCACCACCGCCAGCGGGTCATGACCGACCGTGCCCGCTGGTGGGCCGGACGCGCCGACGAGGCCGCCCTGCTGGCTGAGCTCGACCTGCTGCGGCAGGAGCTCCGCCGCCGGCTCGCGGTCTAGACTGGACGGGCCGCGGCGAGCGGCTCCCACTCCCTGCGCACCGCCGGTGCGCACGCGACGAGCAAGGACTGACGTGCCCACCGAGAACCCCGACAGCACCCAGAACGTCATCGGCACCGCCAAGGTCAAGCGCGGCATGGCCGAGATGCTCAAGGGTGGCGTGATCATGGACGTGGTCACCGCCGAGCAGGCGCGCATCGCCGAGGACGCCGGTGCCGTGGCCGTCATGGCGCTCGAGCGCGTGCCCGCCGACATCCGGGCCCAGGGCGGCGTCGCCCGCATGAGCGACCCCGACCTCATCGACCAGATCATCGAGGCCGTCTCCATCCCCGTCATGGCCAAGGCGCGGATCGGCCACTTCGTCGAGGCGCAGGTCCTGCAGTCCCTCGGTGTCGACTACGTCGACGAGTCCGAGGTCCTCACGCCGGCCGACTACGCGCACCACATCGACAAGTGGCAGTTCACCGTCCCCTTCGTCTGCGGCGCGACCAACCTCGGTGAGGCCCTGCGCCGGATCACCGAGGGTGCGGCGATGATCCGCTCGAAGGGTGAGGCGGGGACGGGCGACGTCTCCAACGCCACCACCCACATGCGGACGCTGCGCCAGCAGATCAAGGCACTGACGGCGCTGCCCGAGGACGAGCTGTTCGTCGCCGCGAAGGAGCTGCAGGCGCCCTACGAGCTGGTCAAGGAGGTCGCGGCGACCGGCAAGCTGCCCGTCGTGCTCTTCACCGCGGGGGGCATCGCGACGCCCGCGGACGCCGCCATGATGATGCAGCTGGGCGCCGAGGGCGTCTTCGTCGGCTCCGGGATCTTCAAGTCCGGCAACCCGGCCGAGCGCGCTGCAGCGATCGTCAAGGCGACCACCTTCTACGACGACCCCGACGTCATCGCGAAGGTCTCCCGCGGTCTGGGCGAGGCCATGGTCGGGATCAACGTCGAGGAGGTGCCCCAGCCCCACCGTCTCGCCGAGCGCGGGTGGTGAGCGGGGCGCGGTCGACCCGGCCGGGTGCCGCCGGGGAGCTGCCGACGCAGCTGGGTCCGGACTGGGTCGTCGGGGCCGACGGTGTGCCGTCGCGCCGGGGCGCGCGGGTCATCCTGCTGGACGAGCGGGACCGCCTGCTCCTCGTGCGCGGTCACGACGTCGACCAGCCGGACCGGTCGTGGTGGTTCACCGTGGGCGGCGGCATCGACACGGGGGAGTCCGCGCACGACGCCGCGGTCCGCGAGCTCTTCGAGGAGACGGGCCTGCGGCTGCACCCCGGCGAGCTCGTCGGGCCCGTCCTGCGCCGGCGTGCGGTCTTCGACTTCTCCCGCCGGACGGTGCGCCAGGACGAGGAGTTCTTCCTCGCCCGGGTGCACGAGCCCGATGCCGTGACGACCGTCGGCTGGACCGAGGTGGAGCGCGGCTTCATGGACGAGGTCCGCTGGTGGCACCTGGACGAGCTGGAACGGGTGGAGGTCGAGATCTTCCCGGCGCCGCTCGTCTCGGTGGTCCGCGGGCTCCTCGCCGGCTGGGACGGCGTCACTCGGGTGCTGCCCGACCAGGCGTGAGGCCCGTCCTCAGGTGACGGTCCGCCGCTCGCGGTGGGCACGGTGCTCACCGCGGTCCAGGACCGCGCGGAGCTCCAGGACCGCCCGCAGCAGCTGGGCGTGCGTCAGGTACGGCGCGGCGACGCCGAGACGCACCAGCCCCGGCTCGCGGTAGTCACCGACGACGCCCCGGGCGATGAGCGCCTGCACGACCCCGTAGGCGTCGGGGTGCGCGACGGTGACGTGCGAGCCCCGGCGGCCGGCGTCCCGCGGCGTCACGACCGTCACCTCCGGCACGACCGCGGCGAGCGCCTCGACGAGGAACCCCGTCAGCGACAGGGACCGCGCGCGGACCGCCTCGACCGACAGGTCGTCGAAGAGGTCCAGGGCCGCCTCGAGCGCGAGCAGGGACAGCATCGGGGGCGTGCCGATCCGCGCCCGCGCGACGCCGTCGGCGAAGCGGTGCTCCGCGCCCATCGCGAAGGGCTCGGCATGCCCGTTCCAGCCCTGCACCGGGGGGCGGAAGGCCGACTGGTGCCGGTGCGCCACGTAGGTGAAGGCCGGGGCGCCGGGTCCGCCGCACAGGTACTTGTACCCGCAGCCGACGGCGAGGTCGACGTCGTGCTCGTCCAGGTCGACGGGCACCGCGCCCGCCGTGTGGCTGAGGTCCCACAGGGCCAGGGCGCCGGTCGCGTGGGCCGCGCGCGTGATGCCCGGCAGGTCCCACAGCTCGCCGGTCCGGAAGTCCGCGTGGGACAGGACCACCGCGGCGACGTCGTCCCCCCGCCCTGCGAGCACGGTCGGCACCTCGGTCGGCGCGGCCGTCAGCACCTCGAGGCCGTGCTCGGCGGCGAGCCCGGCGACGACGTACAGGTCGGTGGGGAAGGACGCCGGGTCCGTGACGACGACGGCGCGGCCGGCCCGCATCCGCAGCGCCGCGCCGAGCGACTGGTACAGCGCGACCGTGGTCGAGTCGCCGACGACGACCTGGCCGGGTGCGGCCCCGACCAGTCGGCCGATCCGGTCCCCGACGCGCGTCGGGGCGTCCCACCAGCCGTGGAGGTTCCAGGAGGTGATGAGGTCCGCGCCCCACTGCCGGCGGATGACGTCGGCGACGACGGCCGGGACGTGCCGCTGCAGCGCGCCGAGGGAGTTGCCGTCCAGGTACACCACGCCGTCGGGCAGGGCGAACCGGTCGCGGCGGTCCGTCGCCGCATGGGTCTCGTCGAGGGCGGCCGCGTGCTCGGCGAGGGTCGCGACGACGTCGTCGGTGGTGGAGGGCATGCCGGGAGGATAGGAGAGGCGCCGTAGGATCGACGGCCGTGACCCCGCCCGCCGTCCCCGTGCCCGACGACGACGAGCCCGACGCCGCCGCCCCCGACGGCACCGCGCCCGCCCCGATCCGCCGCCCCCCGCTCATCGGTGTCCTCGCGCTCCAGGGTGACGTGCGCGAGCACCGCGCCGCCCTGGAGGCCTCCGGTGCCCGGAGCGTGGCCGTGCGTCGGGAGCGCGAGCTCGCCGAGGTCGACGGGCTCGTCATCCCCGGCGGGGAGTCGACGACCATGGACAAGCTGCTGCGGACGTTCGACCTGTTCGACCCGCTCCAGGCCGCGATCGGCGCGGGCCTGCCGGCCTACGGCTCGTGTGCCGGGATGATCCTGCTGGCCCAGCGGCTCGTCGGCGCGGCGCCCGGCCAGCGCAGCCTCGGCGGCCTCGACGTCACGGTGCGTCGCAACGCGTTCGGGCGCCAGGTCGACTCGTTCGAGACGGACCTCGTCGTCGACGGCGTCCAGGACAGCGCCGAGCGGCCCGTCCACGCGGTGTTCATCCGGGCGCCGTGGGTCGAGGAGGCCGGCCCCGGCGTGCAGGTGCTCGCCCGCGTGGGCAGCGGGGAGGCCGCCGGTAGGATCGTCGCGGTGCGCGAGCGCGACGTCATGGCCACCTCCTTCCACCCGGAGATGACGGGGGACCTGCGTCTGCATCGCCTGTTCGTCCAGATCGTCTCCGAGCGTGGTTGAGGGGTACGGGTATGTCGGGTCACTCCAAGTGGGCCACCACCAAGCACAAGAAGGCCGTGATCGACGCACGGCGCGGCAAGCTGTTCGCCAAGCTCATCAAGAACATCGAGGTCGCGGCCCGCGTCGGCGGCGGTGACCCGGCGGGCAACCCGACCCTCTACGACGCCATCCAGAAGGCGAAGAAGTCCTCCGTCCCCAACGACAACATCGACCGGGCCGTCAAGCGCGGCTCCGGCGCGGAGGCCGGCGGCGCCGACTACCAGACGATCATGTACGAGGGTTACGGCCCCGGCGGCATCGCGGTCCTGGTCGAGTGCCTCACGGACAACCGCAACCGCGCGGCGTCCGACGTGCGCGTCGCCTTTACCCGCAACGGCGGCACGATGGCCGACCCGGGGTCCGTCTCCTACCTCTTCTCCCGCCGCGGCGTCGTCGTCGTGCCCAAGGCTGACGGCCTGACGGAGGACGACGTCCTGGCGGCCGTCCTGGACGCCGGCGCGGAGGAGGTCAACGACCTCGGCGAGGCGTTCGAGGTCATGAGCGAGGCGACCGACGTCGTCGCGGTGCGTACGGCCCTGCAGGACGCCGGCATCGACTACGACTCCGCCGAGGCGCAGTTCGTCCCCGCCACGCAGGTGGAGGTGGACGTCGAGGGTGCCCGGAAGATCCTGCGTCTCATCGAGGCCCTCGAGGACAGCGACGACGTCCAGGACGTCTTCGCGAACTTCGA
>JACIXM010000325.1 GCA_014360395.1 Actinotalea sp. | reverse complement strand
TCGACGCCGTCGACCTGGCCGTCCCGCACGGGGCCGTGTACGGGTTCCTCGGCCCGAACGGCTCGGGCAAGACGACGACGATCCGGATGCTGCTGGGCCTCCTGCAGCCGACGGCCGGGGACCGGTACCTCCTGGGCCGGGCGATGCCGGACGCCGCCGCCGCGGTCCTGCCGCGGGTCGGCGCGCTCGTCGAGGGCCCGGCCTTCCACCCGTACCTGTCGGCGGTCGACAACCTGCGCCGCCTCGACGCGGCCGACCGGACGACCGACCCGCGCACCCTGGACCGTCGGATCACCGCGGCGCTGGAGCGCGTCGGGCTCGCCGCCGCGGCGGGCAAGCGGTTCCGGCACTACTCCCTGGGCATGCGGCAGCGGCTCGGCCTGGCCGCCGCGCTCCTGCGCCCGCGCGAGCTGCTCGTCCTCGACGAGCCGACGAACGGGCTGGACCCGCAGGGCACCCGGGAGGTCCGCTCCCTCCTGCTGGAGCTCGCCGCGTCCGGCGCGACCGTCGTGCTGTCCACGCACCTGCTGTCGGAGGTCGAGCAGGTGTGCACGCACGTCGGCGTCATGCACCGCGGGCGGCTCGTCGCCCAGGACACCCTGCCCGCGCTGCGGGCCCGCAGCGCGGCCGTCGTCGCGGTGCGCTCCACCGACCCGGCGGGCGCCGCGCGCGTCCTGGACCGCCTGGGGCTGGCCGCCGTCGCGCTCGACGCCGACGCCGTCACGGCGACCCTCGGCGCCACGGCACCGGAGGACGTCGTCGTCGCCCTGGTGCAGGCGGGGGTGCCGGTGCGCGGGCTGGAGGTCCGCACGGCCGACCTCGAGGAGATGTTCGTCGAGCTGACCGGGGAGGGCTTCGATGTCAGCGGCTGAGGCCCCGCCCGCGACGGACCCGCGCCCCGTCCGGGGCGCGACCTGGCGCCTGTTCCGCTCCGAGCTGCGGCTCATCTACCGGCGGCGACGCAACCTCGCCGGCGCCCTGGTGCTCGCCGCGGTCCCCGTGATCATCGCCGTGTCCATCCGCGTGTCCGGCTCGGGGGACGGCGACTCGTTCCTCTTCGGCCAGATCACGGTCAACGGCCTGTTCGTAGCGTTCGCGGCGCTGTTCGTGCAGATGCCGTTCTTCCTCCCCACGGCGGTGGCGACGATCGCCGGGGACGCGGTGGCCGGCGAGGCCAACCAGGGCACGCTGCGGTACCTGCTCGTCGTCCCGGTCGAACGGACCCGCCTGCTGCTGGTCAAGCTCGCCGCGATGGTCGTGTTCGCCGCCTCGGCGACGCTGCTCGTGGCGACGGTGGGCGGCGTCGTCGGTGTCGCGCTCTTCGGGGCCGGACCGCTGCCGACGATCTCCGGGACCACCCTCTCGGCCGCCGAGGGGCTCGGCCGCCTGCTGCTCGTCTGCGGCTATCTCACGCTGTGCCTCGTGGCCCTCGGCGCCATCGGCCTGTTCATCTCCACGCTCACCGAGCAGCCGCTGGCGGCGACCATCGCCGTCCTCGTCGTGGCGCTGACCAGCCAGATCCTCGACGCCCTGTCCCAGCTGCAGCCGATCCACCCGTTCCTGCCCACCCACTGGTGGTTCGCGTTCGCGGACCTGCTGCGCGACCCCGTCGCGACGGAGTCCCTCCTGCCCGGGGTGCTGTCCGCCCTCGCCTACACGGCGGTGTTCACCGCCGCCGCGTGGGCCCGGTTCACCACGAAGGACATCAGCTCCTGACGGGCTCGGCGGTGACCTCCACGGCGGTGACCTGCTCCAGGGCTGCCAGCACGACGCGCGCGGACCGGTCGGCGGCGTCGTCGACGTGGGTGAGGAAGTCGCCCTCGGCCGCCGGGCCGCACAGGTCGGAGACCCCGCGCACCGACACGAAGGCGGTGCGGTGCACGAAGCACGCGTGCGCGAGGGCGGTCGACTCCATGTCGGTGGACAGAGCGTCCGGGAAGGCGTCCCGCAGGTCCGGCACGCGCGCGGCGTCGACGAACGTGTCGCTGGACAGGACCGTGCCGCTGCGGAGGGTCAGGTCAGGGGCCGCCGCCGCGCCCGCGCCCGTCACGGCCGCCACGAGGCCGGCGTCCGCGGCGTAGGCCGGCGGCATCCCCGGCACCTGGCCGCGCACGTAGCCGAACGCCCGCGCGTCCGCGCTGGAGTACACGTACTGCTCCCCCACGACGACGTCGCCGACGCGCACCTGCCGTCCCAGCCCTCCGGCACTGCCGGCGCTGACGACGACGCGCGTCCGCACGGTCGCCAGCACCACGCTGACGGCCGTGGCAGCGTTGACCAGTCCGATCCCGCTGCGCACGAGCAGGACCCTGCGGCCCTCGACCTCGAGCGTCCGCTCGACCGCACCGCCCACCTCCACGGCGTCGCCCACGCGGGTCGCGCGCTGCAGGAACGGCGCGGCCTCGTCCTCCATCGCGACGACGACGGCGGCGTCCACCTGCGGCACGTCGGCGGACCGGGGCGGCAGCGGACTCATGCCGTCACCGTGCTCCACTCCTCGCGTGCCGCGAGGAACCGGCGGGCGGCCTCCTGGGCGCCGGCGAGGGTGTGGTTCTCGCCCCAGCCGCACTGCACCTCGTTCGCCGCGGGGACCTCCTGCGCCCGGGTCACGTCCTGCAGGGTCGCGGCGATGAGGTCCTGGACCTCCGCGTCGGTCCACTCGCCGGACAGGATGAGGTAGAAGCCGGTCTGGCACCCCATCGGGGAGAAGTCGACCACCCGGTCGGAGTGGTTGCGCGAGTGCTCGGCGAACAGGTGCTCGAGGGAGTGGACCACCGGCATCTCGAGGTGCTCGACGTTCGGCTGGGCGAAGCGGACGTCGTACTTGCTCAGGACGTCCCCGGCCGGCAGGACCTTGCGGTCCGCGAGACGGACGTACGGCGCCACGACCGTGCGGTGGTCGAGGTTGAAGGACTCGACGTTCATCCTGGGCTGGTCCACGTGCGCTCCTCGGTCTCGTGCGTCCCGTCGTCCCCTCAACGGGGCCCACGGGACCAGTGTTCCGCACGGCGCCGGTGCGGACGCACCCGGCGGGACGCGACGGAGGGCGGCACCCC
>JACIXM010000324.1 GCA_014360395.1 Actinotalea sp. | reverse complement strand
CGTTCGGGCCGAGGAACCCGTACACGGCCCCGTGCGGGACGGCCAGGTCGACGGCGTCGACGGCGACCTGGCCGGACCGGAAGCGCTTGGTCAGGTCCCGGGTGGCCAGGGCGAGGTCGGTGGACGGGTCGACGGCGGGAGCGCTCACCCCGTCGGCCCGGCAGCCGGTGCGGACGCCAGGGCCGCCTCCAGGGTCGCCCGGTCCACCGCCCCGACGGCGACGCGGCCGTCGTCGGTGACCAGGACGGTGAGGAGCCGGGAGGTCAGCAGCCGCCCCGTGCCCCACTCGCCCTCCACCGCGGGCAGCGCCTGCAGCAGCAGAGCCGCTCGGCCCGCGTCCGCGTCCTGCGCGCCGGGACCGAAGGGGGCCTCAGGTGCCGGTGCTGCGTCCGGGGCGCCGGCGGCCAGGCTCTCCAGGGCGCCGGGGGGAAGCGTGGCGAGGAGCACGGACGCCCAGCCGTCGCCGACGACGTCGACCGGCCGCTCGACGCCGTCGCCCTCGGGCGCGTCGAGGCCCTGGTGCGCGTCCCAGGGCTTCTTCCCGGCGGGCCCGTCGGAGCCCTCGTGCCGGGCCGCCGCGTCCGTGAGGTCGACCTCCTCGACCGTGGCCCCCGGCGGCGGGGTGAACGTCACGGTGCTCTCGTCCGGCGGCACCAGGCTCAGGCGCGTGAAGCCGACCTCGAGGGCCGGGTTCGGGTGGCCGACCGCGAAGACCTGCACGCGTGTCGGTACCCGGTCCGCCGCGTCGACGGCGATCCGGACGGACGCCACGAGGGAGCCCTCCGCCCGGGGCGTGAGCACGAGCTCGTGCGCCGGGCGCCCGGCCACCCGCACCGGGTCGCCGACGCCGACGTCCGTCGAGGGCTCGAGCACCTCCAGGACCAGGTCGCTGACCTCGCGCGGCGTGAGCGGAGGGATGGCGGCGTCGAGGCGGGCGCGGGCGTCCGCCGCCGGTGTGCCGGGGCCGTCGTCGGGCAGGAGGTAGCGCCGGACGAGCCGGTCGTCGCTGGACCACGTCCACAGGTCCTCGCCGTCGGCCACGACGGTCAGCTCGCCCATCCGGCCCTGGAGGGAGACGCGGGACCGGTCCGGCCCGAGGGCCCACACCCGCAGCGTGTGCTCGCCGTCCAGGAGAGCCATGGCGTCGGTGCCGCTGCCGTGCGGTCCGCCGCCGTCGCCGCCGCCGAGTCCGGGCAGTGCCGGCAGGCCGAGGTCGGCGCGGTGCACGAGGGTGCCCCAGAACCCGTCGACCTCCGCGGACTGCAGGTCGTCCAGCAGCTCGGCCGCCGTCCGCTCGGGCAGGTCGGGCTCGGCGGAGGCGACGACGGGGGCGGCCAGGCCCGCGCCGACGACGGCGACCGCGAGGCCCACGGGCAGCGCCCAGCGGAGGCCGGGACGAGGACGCGAGGACATGGCCCCATCCTCGCCCCGCCACGGGGGTGCGTCGAGGTCCCCAGGTCCGACACGACACCCTCGCTCAGTCGCCCCTCAGGGGGACGGCCTGCAGGATGGGCGCCATGGTGCGGCGCAGCGCAGGCCTGCTCCCGTTCCGGCGGACCGCCGACGGCGTCGAGGTGCTGCTCGGGCACATGGGCGGACCGCTGTGGGCGCGCAAGGAGCAGGGCGCGTGGACCGTGCTCAAGGGCGAGCACGGCGACGAGGAGGAGCCGCAGGCCGCCGCCGAGCGTGAGTTCGTCGAGGAGACGGGCCTGCCGGTGCCGCCGGGGGAGAGGCTGGCGCTGGGGACCGTCCGGCAGCGTGGCGGCAAGGAGGTGACGGCGTGGGCCGTCGAGGCCGACGTCGACGTCGACGCCGCCGTGAGCGGGACGTTCACGATGGTGTGGCCGCCCCGGTCCAGGACGGTGCGGACCTTCCCCGAGATCGACCGGTTCCGCTGGTGGCCGCTGGCCGAGGCGAGGGGCGTCGTCGTCGGCGCGCAGGCCGAGCTGCTCGACCGGCTCGAGGCCGCCGCCGTCGGGCGCCCCCCGGACGGCGAGCCCGGCTGACCGGTGTCCTCCCCGGGGGACTGCGGCGCAGGTGCGGACCGACGTGCGCGGGTCGGGCGACCTCCGCGGACGCTGGACCCACCGGGCCTACGGTGGCGGGGTGAGCGAGACCCCGCCGCTGGTGCGGCTGCCGGACGGGACCCTCCAGCACGTCTCCCCGCTGACCGGCACGCGGGTGTGGACGGTGCCCCGGCGGGCGCACCGCCCCCACCACCGGACCCCGGAGGGCCCGCGCCGGCCGCTGGACCCCGCGCTCGCAGGCCGGCACTGCGCGTTCTGCCCGCAGCGGCGCCTGGAGACCCCGCCGGAGAAGGCACGGGTGCTGCCCTCCGGCCAGGTGCGGCGGCACGTCGGCGCGGGCGAGCTCCAGGAGACCGACGCCGAGCTGCGGCGGATCCCGAACCTCTTCGAGATCCTCTCGGCGGACTACTGGCGCGCCGACCACGGCTGGGTCGTGCCGGCGGACGTCCGCGCGCGGGCCGAGGCGTACGTCGCCGACCCGGTCGGCCGCGAGCACGTCCTGGCGGTGCTGCGCCGGCGGGCTGCGGCCGAGGGCGTCGACGAGGGCGCCTGGGCGCGCCGGACCGAGGCGGATCGGCTCGAGCGGGCGGTCGACCTCTTCGCCGGCTCGCACGACGTCGTCGTCGCCCGGCGTCATCACGTCGACGGCGCGCGGTTCGACGACGAGCTCGCCGGCGCGGGCACCCTGACCCCGGAGGAGCACCACCGCTTCGTGGCCTTCACGGTGGACACCGTGCGGTCGCTGTACGCCGAGCAGCCGAACGCGCGGTACGTCGTGGCGTTCCAGAACTGGCTGCGGCCCGCGGGGGCGTCCTTCGACCACCTGCACAAGCAGGTCATCGCCATCGACGAGCCGGGACCGCGGATGGCGACCGTGCTCGCCCGGCTGCGGGAGGACCGCGACGTCGTGCGGCGGCGCGTCCTGGCCCACGCGCAGGAGCAGGGGCTCGTCGTGGCGCGGACCGAGCACGCCGTCGCGCTCGCCGGGGTCGGGCACACCTACCCGGCGTTCGAGGTGTGGTCGCTCGAGGACCGGTTGCCCTGGGAGCACGACGAGGAGCAGGTCCGCGGGATGTCGGACCTGCTGCACGCCCTGCACGCCGTCACCGGTGTGACGATGCCGTCCAACGAGGAGTGGCACCACCGCCCGCCCGACGCGACCGAGCGCCTGCCCTGGCACGTCGTGCTCAAGTGGCGTGATGCCACCGCGGCCGGGTTCGAGGGCGCGACCGGCATCCACGTGACGACGGTCGACCCGCACGTGCTGCGCGCCGACGCCGTCGCCCGGCTACGGGAGCTCCGGGCGGGCGGCGTCGTCGCGCCGGTCCGTCTCGGCGACGAGTGAGCGCGGCCTAGCGGATCAGGCGACCCTCGTCGATCGAGAGGTGGACCGTCTCGTCGTCGTCGACCGAGGCGACGTCGTCACCGCTGACCCAGCTGTCCCCGCCGAACAGGCCCTTGTGGATGCGCAGGTAGCCCGTCCGGGCCAGGTGGTGGGCGGCGGAGGCCGGCGGTCCGTCGTCGTCGACCGGGGTCTGGCCCTCCCCGGTCACGGCACCCGGGTCGCCCAGGCGGACGTCCTTGACCTTCCCGAGCTTCTCGCCGTTGACGTCCACGACGGGCATGCCCTCCCGGACGAGGGTGATGGCGGGGGTCCGGTCCCCGAAGGCGTCGGCGCTCATGGCTCCTCCTCGAGCTCGTCGTCGTCCCTCCAGTCAACGACGGGAGCGCCGGATCGGCACGTCGGGGTCAGTCCGGGTCGGCGGCGTCGGCGGCGTCGTCGGCCCGTCCCCACACGGCCAGGTCGGGCCGTTCGTCCAGGAGGTACACCCGCAGCCGCCTGACGCGTCCCCGGACCACGTCGAAGACCGCGAGCGCGTCGACGTGCGCGGTGACGCCCTCCCGGGTCGTCTCGTCGACCGTGAGCTCGGCCATCACCGTGTTGGTCAGGCCGAGCGCCCACGGCCGGCTCACCGCGACGCGCCCGACGCGGGCCTCGAGGCGCTCCATGCGGCCGAACCAGCGCGCGTACCAGGCACGCAGCTCCGCGGTGCCGGTGCGGGTCCCCGCCATGCTGCTCGTCCCGGCGAACTCCAGGACCGCGTCCGGGGTGAAGGTCGCGACCGCGGCGTCCACGTCGCGCCGTGCCAGGGACGTCTCCATCTGCCGGCGCCACTGGGTGACCAGCAGAACCGCTCCGAGCATCGCGCCACCTCCCCGTCCTCTCCCACCGTGCCCTCCCGGGTCCGATCCGCCAGGGGCTTTCGGCCCAGCGGCCGGGGGGACGTCGGTACCTCGACCGCGTGGCCGCGCGGGTGTGACCTGGGGGAGGGGCCCGCCGTCGGCGGCGGGCCGGTCGGGAGGAGGACGAGATGGACGTCGAGCGCGTCGACCTGGGGCCTGCGCTGCTCATCGGGCTGCACGAGGTGGTCCCGATGCCGCGGCTCACGGAGTTCTTCTCCCGGGCGTTCCCCGCCGCTGCGGCGGGGACGGCCCGGCTGGGGCTGGAGGTCGGCGGGCCGGCCGTCGCCCTCTACGCCGGGCCGGTGGATGAGCACGTGGACGTCACGGCCGGCTTCCTCGCGCCCGACCCGCGGTGGCAGGGCGCGCCCGACGACGGACTGACAGCGACGCGCCTGCCGGAGGGGCGGGCGGTCGTGACGACGCACGTCGGGCCCTACGACACGATGGAGGCGACGTACGGCGAGCTGAGCAGGTGGCTGTCCGACGCGGGTCTGCGCCCGCGGGACGTCATGTGGGAGGAGTACCTCGACGGGCCGGACACCGAGCCCGACCCGTCGAGGTGGCGCACGAGGATCGTGCAGCCGGTGGTGTGAGCCCGGCTCACCAGATCGCGTCGCCGCGGATCTGGCCGATCGCGGTGAGCGGGATCCCGGCGCCGGCCCACTCCGGCGTGGCGTCGGACTACGTCCCCGGACGGGCCCCCCGGCGGCGCGCGGCGGCGCCGGGAGACCGCGCCATGAGTTCCGCGAGCGACGACGCGAGGCGGTCCCCGAGGCCCGGGGCGGCGTCCGCGGGCAGGGCGTCGACGGGCAACCAGGCCACCTCCTCGCTCTCCGCGCTCACGGTGGGCGCCGCCGCGTCGTCGGCGATCGCGTCGTAGCCCACGGCCCAGTGCGCGCGGCAGCGGCCGAACGCGCCACCGAGCTCGTGCCGGTCGACGTCGGTCGGCAGC
>JACIXM010000323.1 GCA_014360395.1 Actinotalea sp. | reverse complement strand
CCCGCGTGAGCGCTGGAACGTGCCGTACTGGTTCGTCGACGCCGGGATGGCCTCCCTGCTGGCCCTGCTCACGGCCGTGGACGAGGGCCTGGGCGCCTGCTTCTTCGGCGTCCCGGCCGGCCGGGTCGACGCCCTGCGCGCCGCATTCGGGGTGCCGGGCGACCACGAGCCCGTCGGCGCGATCGCCGTCGGGCACCCCGTGCCGGAGCAGGCCGTGCGGGGCTCAGGAGCGCGGCGCCGTCGTCGGCCGCTGGAGGAGGTCGTGCACCGCGGTCGGTGGTGAGCGGGTGGTCCCGCCTCGACGTCCGGTCCCGCGTCGCGGCGCGGTCCTCTCAGGCGTGCCCGGGGGCAGACGCGGCGGGCAGCAGCGCCGCGCGGACGGCGGGCGGGAGGGCCGCCCAGTCGGCCGCGGTGTCCAGGTCGTGGGCGGTGCCCGGTCGCTCGACGAGGGCGAGGGCCAGCTCGAGCCGCCCGGCCTCCGCCGCGTGCAGCGCGCGCGAACCCGGGCCGAAGCGCGTGACGAAGCCGGCGGTCCGGGCCTCGTCGAGCACGAGCGCGTTCGTCCCGGTCCCGGCGGCGTCCGGGGCGACGACGACGTCGGCGCGGCGGGCGAGGAGCCCGGCGACGTCGTCGGCGGTCAGCAGGGGCAGGTCCGCGTGGACGACCAGGGAACGCCCCGCGCCGAGGTCCCGGGCCCGCGCCCGCCCGTACGCCACGGCCGGGTTCAGCCCGCGCACGTCCGCCGGCTGAGGCAGCACCTCCACCGCGCGCCGGCCGACCACGGACGCCGCGTGCTCGGCGTCCGTGGTGACGACGAGGACCCGGCCCACGGCGGGCGCGGCGAGCAGGGCGTCGAGCACCCGTCGCGCCAGCTCGGCGACGAGTCGCTCCCGGGCGGCGACCGGGAGCCCGTCCGCCAGGCGCGACTTGCCGCCGGGCCCGCGCAGCGGCACGACCGCGACCACGGTGCCGCCGTCCCCTCGGCGCGCACCGGGTGCGTCGGTCACGCCCACCCCGAGCCGGACGCGGCGAGGACCTCGCGGGCGAGGCGGGCGCGGTCCGGGCGGTCCCGCATGACGGCGTCGGTGACGACCGCGCGGATCCCGAGCGCCTCGATCGCCGGCACCAGGTCGGCGTCGGCGTGGTCGACGACGAGCGCGTCGACGAGGCCCGTGTAGTACCGCGCGACGCCCAGGGCGCTGGCC
>JACIXM010000322.1 GCA_014360395.1 Actinotalea sp. | reverse complement strand
CCCGCCGTCACCAGGGCCAGACCGACGGCGGCCGCCACGGCCCGCGCACCCCCGCGCAGCCCGTTCCTCACAGCCCCACGTGCGGTCGGCCCCACGGCACTCCTCCCGGACGACGTCGCGGCCCGGACGCCGGCGACGGCCCGACGCTAACCGCGCCGCGCAGCCGGGTCCTCAGTAGTTGCTGCGGAACTTGAGCCGCTGCGGACCGTCAGCGCACGGGAGCGGTCACCTGCCACAGCAGCTCCTGGGTGACGGAGGCGCCCGGCGCGATGTCCACGAGGGGCGCCAGGACCTCGAGCTCGACGAGGTACGCCGTCGGGTGCAGGCTGCCCGGGCCCTCCAGCGGCTCGGGCAGCGGGCACTGGAACCACAGCTCGGCCCGCGCCCCGCCGTCGGGGTACGGCGCGCCGGCCACGGGCGTGAAGAAGAGCTCGACCGCGGCGCCGTCGGGACGCCGGAAGGCGAGCCGGCCCGAGGCGTCGGTGAAGCCGACCTTGCCGACGACGTCGGCCACCGGCAGGTGCCACGTCCCGTCCACCGGTCCCTGCGGCTCGACCCGGCCGACCAGCCTGGCCATGTCCAGGGGGGTCGCCGGCGCGGGTCCGCCCGGCGCACCCCACCCGTCAGGTGCGATGTCGACCTCCACGCGCGCCTGGTCCAGCGGGCGGCCGGCGCCGGTGGCCGTGTCGACCTGGCAGACCTCCCAGGGCGACCAGCGGACGGTGGAGGCGGAGACGTTGGTGAAGGTCGTGCGCTGGCGCAGGCGCGTGCCGGCTGCCGGGAACCAGAAGGCCCGCTCGACACGCAGGCCCGTCCGGGCGTCGTCCGGGCTCGTCAGGACGACGGCGAGGTCGTCCCCGACCTGATCGGTGCGGGTCGACCACACGCCGGCGTCCAGCACGGCGTCGGGCGGCCCCGGCCACTCGTCGGGCCCGGACCAGCCCTGGGGCGCCGGCCAGGTCTTGCCGCCACCGAGGTTGGCCCAGCTGCCCATCCCACCGTCCAGCGGCGCCCAGGTGCTGCGCGGCCGCACCGGTCGCAGGTCGTCGTCGAGGTACTCGGGGTTGCGCCACAGCATCTCCGCCCCGGCCCCGACCGGCTCCCCCCGGTGCCGGGCGCGCAGGGACATGAGGCGCCCGCCGACGCCCGGCAGCAGCACCACCGACAGCTCGCCGTTGTCCAGGCGGAGCGTCGACAGGTCGCCGTCGTCGACCCAGTGGCAGGCCACCGGAGCCCCCTCGGTGGACGGCAGCACGGGTACCTCGATCACGAACAACCTCCAGAGAACGCTCTCTCGTCGCGGCACCCTACTCCCCCGAGGCGCGTCCCCGGGCCCGTTCGACCGCCTGCGGAGCGTCGCTGCAGATGTGCGGCGGACCTGCGACCTGCGGTGCCACACTGGATCCGGGACCACCCGAGCCGGATCCGCCGCGCCGGGACCGTCCGGGCGGAGGGGCATCATGAGGACGAGGACGGCCGCTCTGGCGGCATGGACGACGACCGCGCTCGTGCTCAGCGGGTGCGGCGGAGCGGACGAGCCCGGCGGCACCCCGTCGCCGACGACGGAGCCGAGCCCGACCGCCGAGCCGACGGAGACGTCCGAGCCGGAGCCGACGGAGACCGCGCCGTCCGACGCGGAGCAGACGGTGACCGCGTACTACCTGGTCGACACGCGGGCCGGGATGCGGCTCGCCCGCGAGACCCGCGACGTCCCCGGCGACGACGCGCTGGTCGCCGCGGTCGAGGCGATGATCGCCGGCGCCGACGACCCCGACTACACGACCGCGTGGGACCCGGGCACCCAGGTCCTCGGGGTGACCGAGGAGGCCGGGCTCATCACCGTCGACCTCAGCGAGGACGCCCGCACCGCGAACATCGGGTCCGAGGGCGCGGCGCTGATGAGCCAGCAGCTCGTGTGGACGGTCACGGACACCGCGGACGACGACGGCGCCGGCGTGGAGCTCACCATCGAGGGTGAGCCGGCCGGCGAGCTGTGGGGCGTGGTGAGCTGGGACGGCCCGGTCGTCCGCGAGGAGGCCGTCGACGTCCGCGTGCTCGTGCAGATCGACGACCCCGCCGAGGGCGCGACCGTGACGTCGCCGGTGACGGTGAGCGGCGAGGCCGCCGTCTTCGAGGCGAACCTGCCCTGGGCCGTCCTGGACTCCTCCGGGGCCGAGGTGCAGACCGGCTCCACCATGACCGCCGAGGGGCAGACGTTCGCGCCGTACTCCTTCGAGGTCGAGCTCGAGCCGGGCACGTGGACGATCGTCATCACCGAGGACGACCCGTCCGACGGTGAGGGCGGCGTCCCCATGACGGACAGCCGGACGATCACGGTCGAGTAGCGCGCGAGACGATCGGCGGATGGAGCTGCGGGACGTCGTCGCACGCCGGCGCATGGTCCGGTCCTTCACCGCCGACCCGGTGCCGCGCGAGGCCGTCGACCGGATGCTCGAGCACGTCGTACGAGCACCGAGCGCCGGGTTCACCCAGGGCTGGGCGTTCCTCGTCCTGGACACCCCCGACGACGTCGCGCGGTTCTGGGACGCCACCACCCCGCCGGCGCGGGCGGCGGCGCCGGACGCCTGGCTGACGGGTCTGCGCACCGCGCCGGTCGTCGTCGTGCCGCTGGCCAGCGAGGCCGCGTACCGCGAGCGCTACGCGGCGCCGGACAAGGCGCGTGGGGGCGAGCCGCAGGACCCGCGTGAGCGCTGGAACGTGCCGTACTGGTTCGTCGACGCCGGGATGGCCTCCCTGCTGGCCCTGCTCACGGCCGTGGACGAGGGCCTGAGCGCCTGCTTCT
>JACIXM010000321.1 GCA_014360395.1 Actinotalea sp. | reverse complement strand
GTTTCCGCGTCGACGTGGCGCACGCCCTGTCCAAGGACCTGTCCGACCCGCTGCGGGACATGGGCGGCCGCCACCCCGACGCGCTCACCGAGCTGCCCATGGACGGCTCCCACCCGTACTTCGACCGCGAGGAGGTCCACGAGATCTTCCGCGAGTGGCGGACCGTGCTGGACGAGTACGACCCGCCGCGCAGCGCGGTCGCGGAGGCGTGGGTCGCCAACAGCCGGCGCGTGCTCTACGCCCGCCCCGACGAGCTGGGCCAGGCGTTCAACTTCGAGCTGGTCCGGGCGGGCTGGGGTGCCGCGCAGTGGCACGTCGTGGTCGACGAGTCGCTGTCCGCCGCGCAGGTCGCGGGTGCGTCGGCGACGTGGGTGCTGTCCAACCACGACGTCGTCCGGCACGTGTCCCGCTACGCCCTCCCGGCGGGGACGGACCTCAACGCCTGGCTGCTGAGCGGCGGCACGGAGCCCGAGCCCGACCTCGAGCGCGGCCTGCGCCGGGCCCGCGCGGCGACCCTGTTCATGCTGTCGCTGCCCGGCTCCGCCTATCTCTTCCAGGGCGAGGAGCTCGGTCTGCCCGAGGTCGCCGATCTCGTTCCGGAGGACCTGCAGGACCCGATCTGGGAGCGCACCGGGCACCAGGAGAAGGGCCGCGACGGCTGCCGCGTCCCGCTGCCGTGGGAGAAGGGCGGCCCGTCGTTCGGCTTCGGCTCCTCCGACCGCCCGACGCTGCCCCAGCCGTCCTGGTTCGGCGACCTGTCGGTCCAGGCGCAGGACGGCGTCGCGGGGTCGACGCTGGAGCTCTACCGCGACGCCCTGAGGCTGCGCCGGGAGCTCCAGGGCGACGAGTCGCTGCAGTGGCTGCACGACGGCGACCCGACGACGACGCTGCACCTGCGCCGGTCCTCCGGCTGGGAGTGCGTGACGAACTTCTCGGAGGCCCCGGTGCCGCTGCCGGAGGGTGAGGTGCTGCTCGCCAGCGGCCCGCTGGCCGACGGCGAGCTGCCCGGCGAGACGACGGTGTGGCTGCGCCGCTGACCCGACGTGGCAGGTGAGGACGGGGACGGTCGGTGGCCGCAGCGCCACCGACCGTCCTCGTGAGCGCGTCGCGCGCGGCGGGTCAGGCCTCCTCGAGGGGTCGGCCGACGACGACGCCGCGGTGGGCCAGCGCGTCCGCCTCCGCCGCGAGGACGACGCCGTCCTCGCCCCCCGGGTGGAAGGTGCCCGGGCCGGCGGCGTGCAGCGCGAGCGCGAGCTCGACCCGGCCGACCGGGATGCCGAGGTTCTCGTCGGAGGCGTCCAGGCGCAGCAGCGTCCACCCCGGCCCGCTCGCCAGCGGGGGGCCGACGTGGATCGGCCGCTCGTCCCGGACCGCGGGCAGCACCGGCGGCGGGGGCTCGCCGACCCACGCCCCGAGCAGGAGCGCCCCGCCGGTCCGGCCCGCCGCGTCCCGCACCGCGGCCGCCACCACGGGGGGTGCGGTCGGGACACCGTCCATGGTGGGCGTGACCACGGCGGGCGGGACGACCAGGACGGAGCGCGGGGTGTGCGGGTCGACGCCCTCGGCGCGGCCGAGCCGGTCGTGCACCGCCTCCCAGCCCGGTCGCGCCGGCGGGCGCTGGACGAGGGCGACGTCGCCGTCGAGCCGGTCGACCTCGGCGAGCCGGCCGTACAGCGCGCGCCCGTACGCCCCCGCCTCGGCGGGCAGCGTGAGCACGGCGGCCAGCCCGTCCGGTGCGTCGTCGGCAGCCGAGCCGTCGGCGGGAGGAGCCGCCCGCGTGGGGGCGCGGTCCGCCGGGGAGCCTTCCGCCTGGGCGACGGCGAGCCGCAGGGCGACGCAGCGCCGTCCGGCGGCGCTCACCGCGGCGACGGCGGCGTCCAGCGCCTCGCCGTCGACGACCCGGACGGGCGTCGTCGGCGCGTAGTGGGACGGCAGCCGGCCGGGGGTGCGCGGTGCCCCGGTCCCGGCGCGCGTGGGCGCGGCGTGGAGCACCTCGGCCAGCTCCGCCGCCCCGATGCCGCCCGGGCGCAGGAGCCGCGGACGGTCGCCGCTGAGGTCGACGATGGTGGACTCCAGGCCGACCTCGCAGTCGCCGCCCTCGAGCACCGTGCCGACCACGTCGCCGAGCTCGGCGACGACCCGCGCGCGCGTCGTCGGGCTCACCCGGCCGAAGCGGTTCGCCGACGGCGCCGCGACGCCGCCGCCGAAGGCCTCGAGCAGGGCGTGGGCGACGGGGTGGCGGGGCACGCGCAGGCCGATGGTGTCCTGCCCGCCGGTGACGGCCGTCGGGACCCGGGGGTGCCGGCGCAGGATCAGCGTGAGCGGCCCGGGCCAGAACCGGTCCGCGAGCCGCCGCGCCGCGTCCGGCACGTCGACGGCCCAGTCGTCGAGCTGGTCGGCACTGGCCAGGTGGACGATGAGCGGGTGGTCGGCCGGCCGGCCCTTGGCCGCGAAGACCTTCGCGACGGCGGCGGGGTTCGCGGCGTCCGCCCCGAGGCCGTAGACGGTCTCGGTGGGGAAGGCGACGAGGTCGCCGCCGCGCAGCGCCTCGGCGGCGGCGGCGACCTCCTCGGGCGTCGGCGCGGAGGCGGGAAGCGTCTCGGGCATGGTGCCCCCAGTGTCCCAGCCGGCAGCCGGTGGTGGCGCCCGGCCCGGGAGCCGTTCGGGGCGACGGTCCCGTCCGGGGCCTGCTCCGTCCGGGGGACGGGGAGCGGGTGAAACCCCCCGATCGGGGGTGTCCGATATGCCCCGATCGGCGCAAGCATGACCTCAGGGCCTGGCGCTCTCGACGGAAGGGTGTGAGGCTGGGCGCGCCGGGACAGGACAGGCGGGCGACGTGGCCCGCCGGTTCCCGCGGCCCGCGAGGGTCTGGGGGCAGGGTCCTGGCGGTGGGACGTGAGGGGCACGATGAGTCAGGTCAGGACGCGCGGTGGTGGCGCGAGCGCACGGTCACTTGCCCGGCGGCTGGGTCTGCCCGCGGCACGGGGGGCGGCGGTCGGTGCGCTGGCCGTCACGGTCGTGGTGGGCGGGGGCGCCGGCGCCTCCGCGGCGACCACCATCCCGGGCGGCCCCGCCGTCCCGGTCATCCCGTCCGGCTCGGGCCAGGACGCCACGACAGGTGAGACGTCCACCCCCGCCCAGCGGCTGGCCGCGCTCGGCGAGGAGTGGTCGCACGCCCGCCTCGCGGACGCCCTCGCGGTCGGTCACGCCGCCCTGGACGCCGCGCACGCCTCGGCCGCGCTGGCCGGCACGGGCCCGGATGTCGACGCCCTGCGCTCCTCCGTCCAGGCGCTGCGCACGCTGGTCCGGCTCCACGAGGGCACCGCGGTGGTGCAGCGCGCCGGTGGCGGGGCACAGCTCCTGCCCGACTCCGTGACAGCTCCGGTCGCCCTCACGACGGCGGAGCGGCTCGTCGTGGTGCAGGACGTCGCCGCGCGGGCGGCCGAGGTCTTCCGCCTCGCCCTCGAGGTCGAGGCCACCGCGACGGCGACGACCGGTCCCGGCCTGCCGGGCCTGGACGCACCGTCGCTGCAGCTCACGCGCCCGCAGCCGCTCACGGCGCTCGCGGCGCCGGAGCCCGTCACCGAGGCCGCCGAGGCGCCCGCCGCCCCCGCTGCCGGTCCCGACACCGCGGCCCCGGCCGGTGCACCGGCCGACACGCTCGCACCGGTGACCCCGTCGTCGGACGTCGCCGCGGAGCCGGCCGGCCCGGCGGAGGCCGCCGGAGCCCCGGAGCCCGCGGCGCCCGCCGA
>JACIXM010000320.1 GCA_014360395.1 Actinotalea sp. | reverse complement strand
TGAGGAACGGGCTGCGCGGGGGTGCGCGGGCCGTGGCGGCCGCCGTCGGTCTGGCCCTGGTGACGGCGGGGTGCAGCCTCTTCGGCTCCGACGACCGTGGCCAGGAGATCGACGTGGTCACGGTGGAGGTCGGCGACTGCCTGCGCGCGCCGGAGAAGTCGCAGGCGCAGATCGTGACGGTCCGCAAGGTCGACTGCAAGGAGCCGCACGAGCACGAGGTGTACGCGACGGAGCCGTTCGCCGGCGTGGACGGGGCGACCCCGGGGGGCTACCCGGGGGACGCGGCTCTGACCGCCTTCGCTCAGGCCCGCTGCCTGGAGGAGTTCGAGGGGTACGTCGGCGTCGACTACCGCGACTCCTCCCTGTTCTTCACCTGGCTCCTGCCGTCGCCGCGCGGTTGGGAGGGCGAGGGCAAGCACCGGGACCGCAGCGTCGTGTGCCTGGTCACCGGCACCGGTGAGCCGCGCACCGGTTCCGTCCGGCAGACCGGCCTGTGAGGGAGGGACCGTGGGCAAGCCCGCCGCGACGGCGACCGCGACGCTGATGTGCAGCTTCGGGGCGGCACCCTCGACGCTGTCCGTGCTGCCGCTGACGCGGGTCCTGATCGAGGGCAAGCCGGCCGCCGTCATCACCGACGCCGCCCCGGTCCTCAACATCCCGCCGTTCGGGATGTGCCTCAGCCTCGCGAACCCGACGGTCGCCGCCGCGACGTCGGCCGCCCTCGGGGTCCTCACCCCGATGCCGTGCGTACCGGCCACGACCCCGTGGACCAACGGGGCCACGAGGACCACCATCGGCGGGACGCCCGCGCTCACCCTCGGCGCCCAGTGCTCGCGGCCCGCGAGCTGGGTCGCTGCGGCCTGTGGCTCCCCACGGCGGAGCGGTCCGCGGTCCTGACCCGCCGGGAGCGGGAGATCGCGAGCCTGGCCGCCGGCGGGCTGAGCAGCCGGGAGATCGCCCAGCGGCTCACCCTGTCGGTGCGCACGGTGGACAGCCACCTGTCGCGCGTGTTCGCCAAGCTCGGCGTGCGCAGCCGCCAGGAGCTGGGTCCCGCCCTGCGGGGCTGACGCCGCACCGGTCCGCCCGGGGCGGGTCGCGCCGTCGACGCGGACCGGTGGGCCCGGCGCTCAGGACACGAGCTTGAGCCCGAGGACGCACGCCACGACTCCGAGGAGCAGCAGCAGGCGGACGGCCGAGAGGGGCTCCACGCCGGTCCAGGCCGCCCAGGAGACCGTGAGCACGGCACCGATGCCGACCCAGACCACGTAGGCGGTGCCCACCGGCAGCTCACGCATCGCGTAGGCGAGGCCGGCCATGCTGGCGGCCAGGGCGATGCCGAACGTGACGGTGGGGCCGAGGCGGGTGAACCCCTCGGAGCGGCCCAGGGCTGTCGCCCACACGGCCTCGAGGGCACCGGACACGACCAGGACGATCCATGACATGACGATCTCCCCGGTGCCGTCTTTGCGCTGACCGGGTACGGCACCCCTCGTCCGGGGCCCCGACGGGGGCCACGTCCGCAGCCTCTCAACCCGGCGTGCCGGTCTCAACCCGCGCCGTGGTGACCCTCCTCACCAGCACCGCCGGCCGCCTCGCCGCCCGCCCACTTGACCGGTCAAGACGAACCGCTACTGTACCGGTACAGGGCAAGCAGGGGAGCGCACGCGAGGGAGGAGGGCCGCCGTGGGCACGGGCACGCGCAAGGTGACGCTGCAGACCGTCGCCGACGCCGTCGGCGTCAGCCGCATGACCGTCTCCAACGCCTTCTCCCGCCCCGACCAGCTCTCCGAGGAGCTCCGTGTCCGGATCCTCGACGCCGCGGAGCGGCTCGGCTACGTCGGGCCGGACCCCGCGGCCCGCGGCCTGGCGCGGGGGTCGGTGGGCGCCGTCGGCCTGCTCACGGCCTCCCTGCGGCACACCTTCTCCGACGAGATCTCGACCCGGTTCCTGGGCGCCATCGCCCGCGAGCTCGCTCCCACCGGCCTGGCGCTCACCCTCCTCCCGACGGCGGAGCCGGCGGACGCCGCACCCGCCTGGGACGTCGCCGTGGACGGGGGGATCGTGTACTCCTGCCCGCCCGGCTCGCGCTCGATCGAGCGGCTCCGGCGGCGCGGCGTCCCCCTCGTGCACGTGGACCAGCCGCCCGACGACGACGCCCTCGCCGTCAACGTGGACGACCGCGCCGGTGCGCGCGCCGCTGCCCAGCACCTGCTCGACTTCGGTCACCGCCGCATCGGCATCGTGACCGTGGGCCTGGGGGACCGGGCCGGGGTCGAGGCGCGCCCGCCCGCCGAGCTCGTGGCGACGACGGCGGCGCACGCACCCCGCCAGCGCCTGCTCGGCTGGCTCGACGCCCTGGACGCCGCGGGCGTGCGGCCGGTCGTCGCACGCCAGCCCGACAACTACGTCGACACCCACCTCGGCGCGCGGGCGCTGCTCGACGCCTCCGACCCCGCCGCCTCGGTCGACAGCGTGTCCGGCCCCGCGTCCGCCACCGGCGCGGTCCCGGGGCCGCGGCCGACCGCCGTCCTGTGCTTCTCGGACGCGATCGCGGAGGGCACCCTGCGCGAGGCCCGGGCCCGTGGCCTGCGCGTGCCGCAGGACCTGTCGGTGGTGGGCTTCGACGACAACGGGCTCGCCGGGTGGACCGACCCACCGCTGACGACGGTCCGCCAGGACGTCGACGCGAAGGGTCGCGCCGCCGTCGGCGCCCTGCTCGACGCGATCGCCGCCCGCCGCGTGCGGGCCCCCGGCAGCCCGCCCGTCCGCCCCGACGGGCCGCCCCGCCGGGTCGTCCTGCCGACGCAGCTCGTCGCCCGGGGCAGCACCGGCCCGGCCCCCCACGCCTGACCGCCTCCACCACCGAAAGGGATCACCCGTGACGGACAAGCACGTCGACACCCCGACCCATCCCGACGCCGACTGGTGGCGCCAGGCCGTCGTCTACCAGGTCTACCCGCGCACGTTCGCCGACGCGGACGGCGACGGCCTGGGCGACATCAAGGGCGTCACCTCGCGCCTGGACCACCTCGAGCGCCTCGGCGTCGACGCGATCTGGCTCAGCCCGTTCTACCCGTCGGCCCTCGCCGACGGCGGCTACGACGTCGACGACTACCGCGACGTCGACCCGCGCCTGGGCACGCTGGCGGACGTCGACGAGATGATCCACGAGGCGCACCAGCGCGACATCCGCGTGATCGTCGACGTCGTCCCGAACCACTCCTCGGACCGGCACGCGTGGTTCGTCGAGGCGCTGGGGTCCGAGCCGGGCTCGCCGGCGCGCGAGCGCTACGTCTTCCGTGACGGCAAGGGGCCCGACGGCGCCGAGCCGCCGACCGACTGGATGTCGCACTTCGGGGGGCCGGCCTGGACCCGCGTCCCGGACGGGCAGTGGTACCTGCACCTGTTCACCCGTGAGCAGCCGGACTTCAACTGGGACAACCCCGAGGTCCGCGAGGACTTCCTGCGGACCCTGCGCTTCTGGTCCGACCGCGGCGTGGACGGCTTCCGCGTCGACGTGGCGCACGCCCTGACCAAGGACCTGTCCGACCCGCTGCGGGACATGGGCGGCCGGCACCCCGACGCGCTCACCGAGCTGCCCATGGACGGCTCC
>JACIXM010000032.1 GCA_014360395.1 Actinotalea sp. | reverse complement strand
ACGTCGGGGATGACGACGTGGAGGCGCTCGCCGCCGGGCAGAGCGGCGTCGACGAAGGGGCTCGACAGGTCCAGGCGGCGGCCCGACAGCCGCAGCATCCGTTCGACGAGGTCCCGCACCTGGGCGTCGGTGAGGAGGGTGGTGGTCAGCTCGGCCTGGCCCCGGCGGGCGACGTACACCTCGCTGGGGGAGTTGATCCAGATCTCCTCGACCTCGTCGTCGTCGAGGTACTGCTGCAGCGGCCCGAGCCCTCCGACGGCGTCCTGGACGGCCCGCCGGGTGCCGACCGGGTCGACCAGGGGAGGGACGTCTCCGCGCAGCGCGCGCTGGTCGTAGTCGCTGAGCACCGCCGCGACCAGGTCCCGGAACGAGCGGGGGTCGGTGAGCGGGTCGATCCCGCGACGGCGCACGAGCTCCCGGACCTCGTGCTCGACGAGCACGGTCGCTTCCCCCGGCACGACAGCCATCCAGCCCCCCGAACCCCCTGCGCGGCACACCCCCCGATGCCCGCGGCGCCCCCTGGGGCGCGCGCCGAACCTAGCGCAGGAGGCGCCCGGGGCGGGACGAGCCGGACACAGTGTGGACAACCGTCACCGCGCCGTCCGCGGCGCTGCGTCAGTCGCGCGGTGCGTCCGGTCCCGTCGGGCCGCCGACGCCCACGGGCTCGGCAGGAGGGGTAGCGACAGGGGACGCCGTTGTCACCTGTCGCCGCATGCGGGACCGCAGCGCGATCACGAGGAGGGCCACCACGCCGAGCGCGACCACCCACGGGACGAGGACGCCGACGACCAGCAGCACCGTGCCGACCGCGGTGACCAGAGAAGCCCAGCCGGTGCTGAGGCCGCCCCAGAACCCGGTCGCTGCGGGCGCGGGGGCGGCGTCGACGGTCCACAGCTCGAGCCGGAAGGTGGCCATCTCGACACGGTCGGCGAGCAGCGCCCGCTGCGAGAGCAGCTGCTCGAGCTGCTCCTGCCGCTCGGTCAGCGTCTGCTCGGCCTCGATGACCGCCTGGGTGGTCGTCGCCTGCTCCAGCAGCGCCTCCAGGCGCCCGACGGAGGTCTGCAGCGCCCGGACCCGGGCGTCGAGGTCGGTGACCTGGCCGGTCACGTCCGTGCTGGTCAGCTGGACGCTGCGGACCTCGCCGAACTGCCTCAGCTGCTCCAGCACGCGCGAGACCTCGGTCGCCGGCACCCGTACGACCAGGCTCGCCGTCGCGTCGCTGCCGGCGTACCCGGCCTGCTCCACGCGCTCGGCGACCCGCCCGCCGGCGTGCTCGACGAGCAGGGCGGCGTCGTTCGCGGCGGTCCGGGGGTCGTCGACCGCGAGCACGACCGTGCCCTCGGTGACGACCTGGCGGTCCTGGCCGCCGAGGTCGACGTCGTCAGCGACCCCGCCGCTGTCCTCGACCGCACCCCCGCCGTCGGCCGCGCCCGGCGCCTCCGCGGCGGTGTCCGACCCCGCCCCGACGCAGCCGGCCAGCAGCGCCACGACCAGGGCGGCGGACGGCAGCGCGAGCGCCGCACGACGCGGCAGACGGGAGGTCATGCCATCACGCTAGGACGGCCGCGGTCGTCCCCTGCGCGGTTCCCCGACATCGTGACGGGATCGATGCGCCGGGCCGCGGATGTGACCCTCCCGTGACCGCGCCGACGGCGTGCCGTGACCCTCGGCCGCGGCTCGCGCGACGCCGCCGGCGCGGTCACC
>JACIXM010000319.1 GCA_014360395.1 Actinotalea sp. | reverse complement strand
CCAGACGCCGGGCCACCGCCGCCCCGATGGAGCCGTGGCCGAGGACCATGACGCGGCGGTCGGCCAGGGACCGGCGCTCCCGCGGGTTCCACCGGCCCTCCTGGGCGTCGCGCACGGCGTCGTCGATCCCCCGCTGCGACGCCAGGAGCAGCCCGACCGCCAGCTCGGCCGTGCCGGCGTCGTGCACCCCGCGCGCGTTGCACAGCGCGGCCCGGGTCGGGGCGTGCGGCAGCGCGTGCTCGTAGCCCGCGCTCGGCAGCTGCAGGACGCTCAGCCGCGGCAGGTCCTGCAGGCGCTCCAGCCGCTCCCGGTCCGCCCGGGCCGGCGCGACGAGGGCGATGTCCTGCGGCGCCACCCCCTGCGGCAGCGGGTCAGCCGGGTCCCAGACCACGAGGCGCACCGTCGGCGGCACCGGGTCCGCGCCGGCGCGCAGCGCCTCGAGCACGGCCGGGGACGGGAGGGTGACGGTGACCACCGGCGCGCTCAGTGGTCGGCCCCGCGTGCGGCGCGGTAGTCGTCCTCGAGGATGGCCATGAGGTACACGTCGGTCCAGAACTCCCCGTCCCGGTGCACCTCGCGCAGGCGGCCCTCCACCTCGAACCCGTGGCTCTCGTACAGCATCCGGGCACGCGGGTTGATCTCGAGCACGTCGAGGGACACCCGGTGCAGACCGAGCCCTTCGGGCGGCGCCGCGAAGGCGTGCTCGAGGACCATGCCGATCGCCTCGCCCCCGAAGCCGCGCCCGCGGTGCCCGGGACGCAGGCTCATCCGCAGCCCGGCGTTCGCGTCGTGCTCGTCGACGTCGAGCAGGACGATCTCGCCGAGGAACTCGTCCGACTCGTGGGTCGTGATCGCCCAGTCGATGCGGCCCGCGCGGTCGGCGACCGTCGCGCACCACCGGTCGTTCGTCTCGCGGTCGATCTCACGCACCGTCCCCGTGAGGCGACGACCGTCCGGGTCGTTGACCATCTCCCACATCTGGTCGGCGTCGCGCGCCGCGACCGGCCGCAGGACCACCAGCTCCCCGTGCAGCGTCGGCTTGTCCACTGCCGTCCTCCCCTCCCGGCGTGGGGGGGGGGGGGGG
>JACIXM010000318.1 GCA_014360395.1 Actinotalea sp. | reverse complement strand
GATAACGTTTTCGACACGCTACCATCGCCTCGTGTGGAGAAACGGCCGGGTCACGATCAACGACGTCGCGCGCACCGCCGGAGTCTCCGTGGCGACCGTCTCGAAGGTGATCAACGGCCGGTACGGGGTCGCCCAGGCGACCAGCGAGCGCGTCCAGGAGGTCATCGAGTCCCTGGGCTACGAGTCCTCGCTCGTGGCGCGCAGCCTGCGCAGCCACCGGACGAACGTCATCGGGATCCTCGTTGCGGAGTTCGAGCCGTTCAGCACCGAGATCCTCAAGGGCGTCTCGACCGCCATCGCGGGGACGGGCTACGACCTGCTCGCCTACTCGGGCACCGCGGCGACCCACGCGGAGGTCGGGTGGGAGCGGCGCTCGCTCTCGCGGCTGAGCGGCACGCTCATCGACGGCGCGATCCTCGTGACCCCGACCGTCGTGGAGGTCCGCGACGGCGTGCCCGTGGTGGCCATCGACCCGCACGCGGGACCCTCCGACATCCCGACCGTCGACTCGGACAACCTCGGCGGCGCGGTCACGGCGACCGAGCACCTCCTCGCGCTCGGCCACCGCCGGATCGCGTTCCTCGGGGGCCGGCCCGACCTGGAGAGCTCGCGCCTGCGCGAGGAGGGCTTCCGCACCGCGATGGAGCGCGCGGGGGTTCCGGTCGACCCCGCGCTGGTGCGGGTCGGCGGCTACCGCCGGGAGGAGGCGGACCGGCCGGCCCACGAGCTGCTCGAGCTGCCCGACCGACCGACCGCCGTCTTCGCCGCCAACGACCTCATGGCGATCGCCACGCTGGAGGCGGCGGCCGACCTCGGCATCACGGTGCCGGACGAGCTGTCCGTCGTGGGCTTCGACGACATCCCGGAGGCGGCGGCCACGACCCCGCCGCTGACCACGGTCGCCCAGCCCATCCAGCGCATGGGCTCGGAGGCGATCGGCGTGCTCGTGGAGCTCATGGCCGGGCGCGAGGTCGCGACGCCCCACCTGCGCCTGCCCACGCGGCTCGTGCGGCGCGGGACCTGCGCGGCCGCGCCGTCGCGCTAGCCGCACCCGGGATCATCCCGGTCGGCGCCCGACCGGCAGGACCCGAGCGCTACCGCTCGACCGGACGGTACTCGACCCAGTCGACGTGCGCGGTCGAGGTCGTCGGCATGCCGTTGCTCGTCGCGTACAGCCCGATCCAGACGCCGACGAACGACTCCTCCGCCCGGCTGTCGAGCATGCGCCCGTCGAGGGTCGCGAGGTGCCGCTCGTGGCCCGCCTCGTCCGTCAGCACCGCGGCGTAGTCCTGGCCGCGCACACGCAGGGCGATCTCGAGGGCGCCGTCGGGCACCGGCTCGGCGTGCAGGACGGTCCGACGCCCCTCCAGGCGCCGGACGACGAGCACGCGCCGCGGCGCACCCACGGCATCCGGCCCGGCGATGACCACCAGGTAGTTGTGCGTGTCGGACTGCCGGACCGCCAGCCCGACCCACTCGTCCCCGGACGCGGGGTCGAACCGGACCCGGGTGCGCACGTCCACGTCGAGGTGCTGCTGGCGCCGGCCGAGGAACGAGCAGGGCGTCCCGTCCACGAGCGTGCGCGGGCTGACGTCGAGCTCCAGCCCGCCGTCGGGCCCGACCCGGCAGAACTCCTGCGGGGCGCCCCGGACGGACGTCCACGCGGTGCCGAGCCCGCCGCGGAAGTCGTCCCGCGCCGGCGGGTCGGGCCAGGGGTGCGGCGGCAGGGCAGGCGCCACCTCGACCTGGCACACCTGCCCGACGCCGGGGGCGAACACCGGCCACCCCTGCTCCCACGTCACCGGGACGAGGAAGGTCTCCCGGCCCAGGTTCTCGTACAGCCCGCCGTACGGCCGCGAGCCCATGACGACCGCCCACCACGAGTGGTCCGGGAGCTCGACCAGGTCGGCGTGACCGACACCCACGACCGGGTGGTTGCGTCCCAGGTGGCGGTGGGTGAGCACCGGGTTGCACGGGCTGCCCCGGTAGGGCCCGGTCACCCGGTCCGCCCGGGCGACCGCCACCGCGTGGGTGTGCTCGGTCCCGCCCTCGGCCGCGACGAGGACGTACCGCCCCTCGACCTTGAACAGGCGTGGGCCCTCGGCCCAGACGGCGCCGAGCAGCGCGCCGCTCCACAGCACGTGCTCGGGCCCGACCAGCCGCAGCGTGCGCAGGTCCAGCTCCCGCAGCCAGATCTCGGTCTGGCCCTCCCACGCCGCGGGACGGCTCTCGCGCATGCCGGTGCACCAGGCGCGTCCGTCGTCGTCGAAGAACAACGCCGGGTCGATGCCCTCCGCCTCGAGCCACACCGGGTCCGACCACGGGCCGGCCGGGTCGGTCGCCGTCACCAGGAAGCTGCCGGAGGGCTCGTCGGCCCCGTGCCGCACCACCGTGCTGGTGAGGTAGAAGACGCCGTCGTGGTGCCGCAGCGTCGGGGCGTACAGCCCGCGCGACGCCTCGACGTCGTGCAGCGGCACCTGTCCCGGTCGGTCGACGACGTGGCCGATCGGGCGCCAGTGCACGAGGTCCCGGCTGTGGTGCACGGGCAGGCCCGGCACGTACTCGAACGACGACGTGACCAGGTAGTAGTCGTCACCCACCCGGCACACGGTCGGGTCGGGGTGGCAGCCGGGCAGGACCGGGTTGCGGAACGTCCGGCCGACCGGCCCGGGCGTCGCGTCCGGCCGCCGGGTGGCGTCCGGCCCCGTCACCGGTCCCCCTCCGCCGGCCACCGGACGACGTTCAGCGGCGCAGCCCCCGCCAGCAACGCCTCGACCTGGCGGCGCACCAGGGCGGCGAGCCGGGGCACGGTCGCATCGGTGTACCCGCCGACGTGCGGGGTGAGCACCACCCCGGGCAGCCGCCACAGCGGGTGGTCCGGCGGCAGCGGCTCCGGGTCGACGACGTCGAGCGCCGCGCGCAGCCGGCCCGACGCCACCTGGTCGACGAGGGCCGCGGTGTCGACGACGGCACCCCGCCCCACGTTGACGACGACGGCGCCGTCCGGCAGGGCGGCGAGCGCGTCGGCACCGAGCAGGCCGCGGGTCGTCTCGGACAGCGGGAGGACGGCGACCACGGCGTCGACCGTCGGCAGCAGCCGGGGCAGGTCCACCACCGGGTGCACGGTCGACCCGCCCTCCACCCGCCCGGTGCGGGCGACACGGACCACGTCCACCTCGAAGGGCTCCAGACGCCGGGCCACCGCCGCCCCGATGGAGCCGTGGCCGAGGACCATGACGCGGCGGTCAGCCAGGGACCGGCGCTCCCGCGG
>JACIXM010000317.1 GCA_014360395.1 Actinotalea sp. | reverse complement strand
TGCGCGCGACGTCGTTGATCGTGACCCGGCCGTTTCTCCGCACGAGGCGATGGTAGCGTGTCGAAAACGTTATCGATAACGGTTGACACACCTGGGGAGGGGTTGAGAGGGTCCAGGGGTCACGGTGCCGATGGCACGAAGGCCGCTCGCGTCGTCGCGGGCGGAATGCAGGAGGGGGCGGCCGGTCCCTGGTGGTGGTCCACCCACCACCTCGCGCCGCCCGGGGGTCGGGGTCGTCGCGGACGCCGACCTCGCAACGGGACAGACCGGTCCCACACGGCAACTCAACGAAGAGGACGATCCATGAGAACACGCAAGGCCCTGATGGCCCCCGCAGCGGTCATCGCTGCGGCTGCGCTCCTCGCCGCGTGCGGCGGCGGGGACGCTGGAACACCCGGCGGCTCCTCCGGCGACGGCGGGGACGTCGAGCTGACGTTCTGGCACAACTCGACCACCGGCCCGGGCAAGGCGTTCTGGGACGAGACGGCCGCGATGTTCGAGGAGGAGACCGGCGTCAAGGTCAACATCCAGACCGTCCAGAACGAGGACATGGACGGCAAGCTGCAGACCGCCCTGAACTCGGGCGACGCGCCGGACGTCTTCATGGCGCGCGGCGGCGGCAAGCTCGCCGACATCGTCGAGGCGGGCCAGGCACTGGACATCACCGACCTGATCGACGACGACGTCCGTGACGCGGTGGGCGGCACGTTCAACGCGTTCAGCGTCGACGGCCGGGTCTACGGCATGCCGACGTCGGTGCTGCCGGGCGGGATCTACTACAACAAGGCGATGTTCGAGGAGGCCGGCATCGAGGGCACGCCCGCGACGATGGCCGAGCTCGAGGACGCCGTCGAGAAGCTCAAGGGCATCGGCGTCGACCCGATCGCCCTCGGTGGCAAGGCGGCGTGGCCGGCGGCCCACTGGTACTACTTCTTCGCCCTGCGCACCTGCTCGCAGGAGGCCATGGAGACCGACGCCGCCGCGATCCAGTTCGAGGACCCCTGCTGGGAGCAGGCGGCCCAGGAGCTGCAGGACTTCGCGAGCATCGAGCCGTTCAACCCCGGCTTCCTCACCACCGACGCCCAGGGCAGCGCCGCGTCGTCGGCCGGCATGATCGCCAACGAGCAGGCCGCGATGGAGCTCATGGGTGCGTGGAACCCGGGCGTCATCGCCGACCTCACCCCGGACAAGCAGCCGATGGAGGACCTGGGCTGGTTCCCGTTCCCGGCGGTCGAGGGCGGCGAGGGTGACCCGACCGCGATGATGGGCGGCGTCGACGGCTACGCCTGCTCGGCGCAGGCTCCCGCGGAGGAGTGCGCGGCGTTCCTCAACTTCTACATGTCGCAGGAGCGGCAGGAGGCGTACGCCGAGGCGTTCGTGACGCTGCCCGCCAGCCAGGAGGCCCAGGGCGTCGTGACGGACCCGGCACTGCTCGACATCCTCGAGGCGTACAACGAGGCCGCGTACGTGCAGGTGTGGCTCGACACGGCGTTCGGTCAGAACGTCGGCAACGCGCTCAACGCCGGGGTCGTCGAGATGCTCGCCGGTAGCGGCACGCCCGAGGGCATCGTCTCCGCGGTCAACGACGCGGCGGCGCGAGGCTAGACCCCATGAGTGACTCCGAGGGCGAGAACACGCTCACGACGACGTCGCCCGAGGGTCCCTCCGGGGCCGGGGACGGTGCCACGACGGCGCCGTCCCCGGCTCTCCGGGGACGGCGGCGAGGACCGGACTGGCGCAAGCGCGCCGAGATCGCGGTCCTCGCGGGACCGGCCATCCTCGTCTTCGTCTCGTTCGTCATCTTCCCGGTCGTCATGGCGGCCTACTACGGGTTCTTCCGGTGGCGCGGCTTCGGTCCCCCCCAGGACTTCGTCGGCTTCGGGAACTACCTGACGATCCTGCAGGACAGCACCTTCCACGACGCGCTGATGCACAACGGCTTCATCGTGGTCATGTCCCTGGTGCTGCAGGGGCCCGCGGCCATCGCTCTGGCGCTCCTGCTGAACCAGAACATGCGGGGCCGCTCGCTCGTCCGGGTCCTGATCTTCGTGCCGTACGTCATCTCCGAGGTCATCGTCGGGACGGGCTGGAGCCTCATGCTCCGGACGTCCGGCGCCCTCAACGACATCCTGGACAAGGCGGGGCTCAGCGGCCTCGTCGTGGACTGGCTCGCGGACCCGGACATCGCGATCTGGACCCTGATGATGATCATCACGTGGAAGTACATCGGCTTCGCGGTGATCCTCTTCCTCGCCGGTCTGCAGAGCATCCCCGACGAGCTGTTCGAGGCGGCAGCCATCGACGGTGCGTCCTACTGGCAGATCCAGCGGCGGATCACCCTGCCGCTGCTCGGCCCGACCATCCGGATCTGGGCGTTCCTGTCGATCATCGGGTCGCTGCAGCTCTTCGACCTCGTCTACATCATCTGGGGGCAGTACGTGGCGGCGACCGCCGGCACGTCGACGATGGCGACGTACATGGTCGTCAACGGCCGGAACGCCGGGAGCTACGGCTACGGCAACGCCGTCGCGGTCGTCCTGTTCCTCATCTCGCTGGTCATCGCCCTCGTCTACCAGCGGTACGTGCTCCGGCGTGACACCGAGGGTGCGCTGACGGAAGGGAAGAAGTGATGAGCGCGAGCACCATCGCCCCGCCGCCGATGCCGGCGAGCAGGCCCGTCGAGCGCCGACGCAGCCGCGGCCGCGGGCGCATCGGGCGGAGCGGCCCGATGACCTACGTCATCGCCTTCTTCTTCGTCGGCCTGTGCATCGGGCCCGTCCTCTACATCATCCTCGGCGGGTTCCGCAGCAACTCGCAGATCATCACGAACCCGTCGGGCTTCCCGGACCCCTGGGAGGTGGGCAACTACCTCAGCGTGCTGCAGAGCCCGATCTTCTGGCGCCAGATGGGCAACTCGGCGATCAGCGCGACCGCGACCACGGCCGGCGTCGTCGTCCTGGGGGTCATGGCGAGCTACGTCCTGGCTCGCTACCAGTTCCGTGGCCGCACGGCGTTGTACTCGCTGTTCGCCGCGGGCCTCATGTTCCCGATGACGGTCGCGATCACGCCGCTGTACATCCTGGTCCGCGACCTCGGCCTCATCAACAGCCTGGCCGGCATCATCATCCCGCAGATCGCGTTCGCCCTGCCGGTGACGATCATCATCCTCGTCCCGTTCCTCCGGGCGATCCCCAAGGAGCTCGAGGAGGCCGCGGCCATCGACGGCGCGGGTCGGCTCGGGTTCTTCTTCCGGATGGTGGTCCCGCTGTCCGTTCCGGGGGTCATCACCGTCGGCATCCTCGCGTTCGTCGCGAGCTGGAACAGCTACATGCTCCCGCTGTTCATCCTCAACAACGAGGCGCAGTACACCCTGCCGCTCGGTGTCCAGGCCTTCGCCGCGCAGTACTCGGTCGACACCGCCCGCGTGCTCGCCTTCACGTCGCTGTCGATGATCCCGGCCCTGATCTTCTTCTCGCTCTTCGAGCGGCGGATCGTCGGCGGCCTCACCGGCGCGGTCAAGGGCTGATCGCGGCACCGGCCGGCCCGGCGCGCGGCGTCCACGGGTGCACTCCCGGGACGCCCGCCGTCGGCGTCGTTCCCCGAAGTTCTCACAAGGAGATTGCTCAGGTGGACCTTCCTCCCGCCATGCCCGACGTGTCCGACCGCGTCCGGGACCTGCAGGCCCGGATGACGCTCGAGGAGAAGCTCGCGCAGCTGGTCGGCTACTGGCTCGACCAGAACGGGACCGTCGCCCCGATGCAGTCGGAGATGGCGGCCGGGCAGAAGGACCCCGGCCTGCTGCGCGAGGTGACCGAGC
>JACIXM010000316.1 GCA_014360395.1 Actinotalea sp. | reverse complement strand
ACCACCAGCTCCCCGTGCAGCGTCGGCTTGTCCACTGCCGTCCTCCCCTCCCGGCGTGCCGGGGCGTCGTGCACGACGCCCCGGCTGGTGCTCAGCCCTGCGTCACGCGCTCCAGCACGAGCTCGCGGACGCGGGCGGCGTCGGCCTGACCCCGCGTCGCCTTCATGACCGCGCCGATGATCGCGCCGACCGGACCCAGGTTGCCGCCGCGGATCTTGTCGGCGATGTCCGGCTGGGCGGCGAGCGCCTCGTCGACGGCGGCCAGCAGCGCGCCGTCGTCGGAGACGACCTCCAGCCCGCGGTCGTGCGCGACCTGCCCGGGCGAGCCCTCACCGGCCAGCACGCCGGCCAGGACCTGGCGTGCGAGCTTGTCGTTCAGCCGGCCGGAGTCGACCAGGCCCTGCAGCTCGGCGACCTGCCCGGGCGTGATCGCCAGCTCCTCCAGCGCCACGCCGCTCTCGTTCGCGGTGCGGGCGAGCTGGCCCATCCACCACTTGCGCGCCGCGGCCGGGGACGCCCCGGCGGCGACGGTCGCCTCGATCAGGTCCAGCGCGCCGGCGTTGACCACGTCGCGCATCTCCGCGTCCGCGTAGCCCCACTCCCCCTGCAGCCGACGACGACGCGCCACGGGCATCTCGGGCAGCGACGCGCGGATCTGCTCCACCCACTCCCGCGACGGCGCGACCGGGACCAGGTCGGGCTCGGGGAAGTAGCGGTAGTCCTCGGCGTCGGACTTCACCCGGCCCGGCGTGGTGATCCCGGTGTCCTCGTGCCAGTGCCGGGTCTCCTGGACGACCGACCCGCCCCCGGCGAGCACCGCGGCCTGCCGCGAGATCTCGTACCGCACGGCCCGCTCCACGGAGCGGAAGCGGTTGACGTTCTTGGTCTCGGTCCGCGTCCCGAGCGGCGCGTCCGCGGAGGCGCGCAGCGAGACGTTGACGTCCGCGCGGACGTTGCCGCGCTCCATGCGCGCCTCGGACACCGCGAGGGCCCGGAAGATGTCACGCAGCGTCTGGACGTAGGCGCGCGCGACCTCCGGGGCCCGGTCCCCCACCCCGGTGATGGGGCGGGTGACGATCTCGACGAGCGGGATCCCCGCGCGGTTGTAGTCCACGAGCGAGTACTCCGCGCCGTGGATGCGGCCCGTCGCGCCGCCGACGTGGGTGTTCTTGCCCGCGTCCTCCTCCATGTGGGCGCGCTCGATCTCCACCCGCACCACGGTCCCGTCCTCGAGCTCGACGTCGATCCACCCGTCGTGGGCGATCGGCTCGTCGTACTGGGAGGTCTGGAAGTTCTTCGGGATGTCCGGGTAGAAGTAGTTCTTCCGCGCGAACCGGCACAGCTCGGCGATCTCGCAGTTCAGCGCCAGGCCGATCTTGATCGCGGACTCCACGGCCGTGCGGTTGACCACGGGCAGCGCGCCCGGCAGGCCGAGCGAGACCGGCGTCACCTGCGTGTTCGGGTCCGCGCCGAACTCCGTCGGCGCGCCGTCGAACATCTTCGTCCGGGTGCCCAGCTCGACGTGCACCTCGATGCCGATGACCGGGTCGAACCGGCTCACGGCCTCGTCGTAGTCGACCAGGTCGGTGGTGGTGCTCATCGGGTGCTCCCCTCCGTCACGGTCGGCAGCTGGGGCGCCTGCGCCAGGAGCGGGCCGCCCCAGCGCTGCTCCAGGAGCGTCTCCAGGGCCGCGCCCACCCGGTACAGGCGGTCGTCGGCGCGCGCCGGCGCCAGGACCTGGAACCCGACGGGCAGACCGTCGACGAGGCCGTTCGGCACCGACAGGCCGGGCACGCCCGCGAGGTTCGCGGGGATCGTCGCGACGTCGTTGAGGTACATCGCCAGCGGGTCGTCGAGCTTCTCCCCGAGCCGGAACGCCGTCGTGGGCGCCGTCGGCGAGACGAGGACGTCGGCCTGCGCGAAGGCGGCGGCGAAGTCCCGCTGGATGAGCGTGCGGACCTTCTGGGCGCTGCCGTAGTAGGCGTCGTAGTACCCGGCCGACAGGGCGTAGGTGCCGAGGATGATGCGGCGCTTGACCTCGTCGCCGAACCCGGCGCCGCGGGTGGCGCCCATGACGCGCTCGGCGGTGGCGGGGCCGTCGGTCGGCTCCACGCGCAGGCCGAAGCGCATGCCGTCGAACTTCGCCAGGTTGCTCGACGCCTCGCTGGGCAGGATGAGGTAGTAGGCGGCCAGGGCGTACTCGAAGTGCGGGCAGGAGACCTCGACCACCTCGGCGCCGGCGGCGCGGAGGAGCTCCAGGGACTCCTCGAACCGGTCCCTGACGCCGGCCTGGTAGCCCTCGCCGTTCAGCTCGCGGACGACGCCGACGCGCACACCGGTCAGGTCGCCGGTCAGCCCCTGCCGCGCGGCCCCGACGAGGTCCGGCAGCGGATCGGGCAGGGACGTGGAGTCGCGCGGGTCGTGGCCGCCGATCACCTCGTGCAGCAGGGCGGAGTCCAGGACCGTCCGGGTCACCGGGCCGGCCTGGTCCAGGCTGGAGGCCAGCGCGATGAGGCCGTAGCGGGAGACGCCGCCGTAGGTGGGCTTGACGCCCACGGTGCCGGTGACGGCGCCGGGCTGACGGATGGACCCACCGGTGTCCGTCCCGATCGCCAGCGGCGCCTCGAACGCGGCGACCGCCGCCGCGCTGCCCCCGCCGGAGCCGCCGGGGATGCGGTCCAGGTCCCAGGGGTTGTGGGTGTTGCCGTACGCCGAGTGCTCCGTGGAGGAGCCCATGGCGAACTCGTCCATGTTGGTCTTGCCGAGGATCGGCAGGCCCGCGGCGCGCAGCCGCTCCACGAGCGTGGCGTCGTAGGGCGGGACCCAGCCGCTGAGGATGCGGGAGCCGGCCGTCGTCGGCATGCCCTTGGTGACGACGACGTCCTTGACGGCGACGGGGACGCCGGCCAGCGGGGCGAGGTCCTCGCCCGCGGCACGACGGGCGTCGACGTCCCGGGCCGTCGCGAGCGCGTCCTCGGCGCTGACGTGCAGGAAGGCGTGGACGGCACCGTCCACGGCGGCGATGCGGTCCAGGTGGGCCTGCGTCACCTCGACGCTGGAGACCTCCCCGGCGCGCAGCGCCTGCGCCAGGTCCGCGGCGCTGCGGCGCGTCAGGTCCGAGCCGGTCGTGCCCGCCATCAGTCCTCCTCGAGGATCTGGGGGACGAGGAAGCGGCCGTCCTCGGCGGCCGGGGCGCCCGCGAGCACGGCGTCCACCGGCAGGGGCTCCTGGGGGACGTCGTCGCGGAAGACGTTGGTCAGCGGCATCGGGTGGCTCGTCGCCGGCACGTCCGCGGTGGCGACCTCGCTGACCTTGGCGACCGAGTCGACGATGACGTCGAGCTCGCCGGCCAACCGCGTCAGCTCCGCCTCCGTCAGGTCGATCCGGGCCAGGCCGGCCAGGCGCGCGACTTCCTCGCGAGAGATGGTGGACATGGTTGGCGAGTCTAGTGGTCGCCCGGGGACGACCCGGCGCCGGCCCGCGGTCGGGACCCGGCCGGGACACGCCTCGGCCGGCGGCGGGTCAGCCGGTGACGCCCGAGCCCACCGCCCGCTCGACCAGGGCCAGCAGGGCGGCGGCGTACGCGTCCGCCGCGTCGTCGGCGACGTACTGCTGCTGCCGGCCGTCGGCCCCGCGGGTGGTGACCACGTACCGGTGCGCCGACACCCCCTCCCCGTGCACCGTGTGGTCCGGGTGGTCGACCACCGCGAGCGCGACGAACGTGCCGCCGAGGAGCTCACGCAGCTGGTCCTCGCGCGGCAACCACAGCGCGTCGTCCTTGGCCACCGAGTCGAGCGCCCACTCGGTGGTGCCGTTGAACCCGAGGACCGTGCCGGTGGGGTACTCGTGCGCCTCGATGGTCATCTCGCTGAGCGTGAAGACCTGGCCGCCCAGCTCCGGCTGGGGGATGACGAACCGGTCCCCCGGCGCGGGGTGCCAGCGCAGGCCGGCCAGGGCCAGACGCTCGGCCAGCTCGACGGAGATCATGCTCACCAGTCTGCGCGAGGCCGCCCGGGCGGGCCAGGGGTGGGTCGCCCGTGACCTCAGCGCGCCGTCAGCGGTCCCCGCCCTCAGCAGCCCCGTCCTCGGCAGCCCCGCCGTCGGTGACCGGACCGAGCGCCTCCGGCCCGCCCTGGAGCAGCCGGACGAACTGCGCCTCGTCGAGGATGCGCAGGCCGAGCTGGACGGCCTTGTCGTGCTTGCTCCCGGCGTTGTCGCCGACGACCACGTAGTCCGTCTTCTTCGACACGCTGCCCGCAGCCTTGCCGCCACGGGCGAGGACCGCCTCCTTCGCGCCGTCGCGCGAGAAGCCCTCGAGCGAACCGGTCACGACGACAGTCAGGCCCTCGAGGGTGCGCGGGACGGAGGCGTCGGCCTCGTCCCGCATGAGGACACCGGCAGCCGCCCAGCGGTCGAGGACGTCGCGGTGCCAGTCCTCGGCGTACCAGTCCAGCAGCGACTCGGCGATGACCGGTCCGACGCCGTCCACCTCCGACAGCAACGCGACCGCCTCGACCCGGTCGCCGTCCAGGACCTCCCGCAGCGCCGACATGGACCCGAAGCGCTGGGCGATGGCGCGCGCCGCCGTCGGGCCCACGTTCCGGATCGACAGGGCG
>JACIXM010000315.1 GCA_014360395.1 Actinotalea sp. | reverse complement strand
CGGCACGCCGGGTCGTTGAGGAGTCCCGGGAGCTCCTGGCCGCCCGCCACGGCGCCCGCCCCAGCGAGGTCGTGCTGACCTCCGGCGGGACCGAGGCGGACAACCTCGCGCTCAAGGGCCTGTTCTGGGCGCGGAGCGCCGTCGACCCCCGGCGACGGCGTGTGCTCGTCTCCGCGGTCGAGCACCACGCCGTGCTGGACCCCGCGCGGTGGCTCGCCGAGCGCTGCGGCGCCGAGGTCGTCGTCCTGCCGGTCGACGGCACCGGCCGCGTCGACGTCGGCGCGCTCGAGGCGGAGCTGACGGCTCACGGCGACGCGACGGCCCTGGTGAGCGTCATGTGGGCGAACAACGAGGTCGGCACGGTCCAGCCCGTCGCGGAGGTGGTCGAGGTGGCGCGCCGGCACGGCGTCCCGGTCCACGCCGACGCGGTCCAGGCGGTCGGCCAGCTCCCGGTGGACTTCGGCGCCTCCGGGCTGGACGCCATGACGGTCTCGGGGCACAAGCTCGGCGCGCCCGTGGGGGTCGGGGCCCTCCTGGCTCGGCGGGAGCTGCCCCTGGCCCCGCTGACGCACGGCGGGGGTCAGGAACGCGGCGTGCGGTCGGGCACGGTCGACACGGTCGGGGCCCGGGCGCTCGCCGTCGCCGTCGACCTCGCCGTCCGCGCCCAGCCGGAGCACGCCGTGGGTGTCGGTGCCCTGCGGGACCGTCTCCTCGCCGAGGTGCTGCGGGTGGTGCCCGACGCCGTGGTGCGCGGAGCGGCGCCGTCGTCGGGCGACCGTCTGCCGGCGAACGCCCACCTGACGTTCCCCGGCTGCGAGGGCGACGCGCTGCTGTACCTGCTGGACAGCCGCGGCATCCGCTGCTCGACGGGCTCGGCGTGCCGCGCCGGCGTGCCGCAGCCGTCGCACGTGCTGCTGGCCATGGGCGTGCCCCAGCGGGAGGCCCGCGGGGCGCTGCGGTTCTCCCTCGGCCGGACGTCCACCGACGACGACGTCGCCGCGCTGGTCGCCGTCCTGCCGGAGGTCGTGGAGCGCGCGCGGGCCGCCGGGCGGGTGTGACGGGCCCGACGCCCCCGACGTGCGGCGCGTCGGCGAGGACGACCTACGCTGACCGCATGCGTGTCCTCGCCGCCCTGTCCGGGGGAGTCGACTCCGCCGTGGCCGCCGCCCGTGCGGTGGACGCGGGGCATGACGTCGTCGGCGTCCACATGGCCCTGTCGCGGGAGCGGGCCGAGTACCGCAGCGGCTCGCGCGGCTGCTGCTCGATCGAGGACGCCGGGGACGCCCGGCGTGCCGCGGACGTCCTCGGGATCCCGTACTACGTGTGGGACCTGTCCGAGCGGTTCGAGGACACGGTCGTCACGGACTTCCTCGCCGAGTACGAGGCGGGGCGCACGCCCAACCCGTGCGTGCGCTGCAACGAGCACATCAAGTTCGCCGCGCTCCTGGACCGGGCGTCGGCGCTCGGCTTCGACGCGGTGTGCACCGGCCACTACGCCCGGATCGAGACGGTCACCGCACCGGACGGCTCCGTGGTGCGCGAGCTGCACCGGGCGCGGGACGCCGCCAAGGACCAGTCGTACGTGCTGGCCGTCATGGGTCCGGAGCGGCTGGCCCGCTCGATGTTCCCCCTCGGGGACGCCCCGTCGAAGGACGCCGTGCGGACCGAGGCGCGCGAGCGGGGGCTGGGCGTGTCCGCCAAGCCGGACTCCTACGACATCTGCTTCGTGGCCGACGGCGACACCCAGGGGTTCCTGCGCGACCGCCTGGGGGCGCGTCCGGGTGACGTCGTCGACGCCTCCGGGGCCGTGGTGGGACGCCACGAGGGCGCGTACGCGTTCACGGTCGGTCAGCGCCGCGGCCTGCGGCTGGACCGCCCGGCGGCGGACGGGCGCCCGCGCTACGTCGTCGAGGTCCGCCCCGCCAGCAACACGGTCGTCGTGGGGGCCGCCGAGCTGCTGACCGTGACGCGCCTGACCGGTGACCGCGCGGTGTGGTTCGTCGCGCCGCCGCCCGACGGGCTCGCGTGCACGGTGCAGGTGCGGGCGCACGGGACCCCGGTGCCCGCCCGCGTCCGGGCCGCCGCCACGGGCTCGGTGGAGGTGGAGCTGGAGGAGGGGCTGCGCGGCGTCGCCGCAGGTCAGTCCCTCGTGCTCTACGACGGGTCGCGCGTGCTGGGGCAGGCCACGGTCACGGGGGCCCAGCGGTGAGGGGGCACAGCGGTGAGGGGGGCACAGCGGTGAGAGGGGCACAGCGGTGACGGGGGTGAGCCTGCTCGGGCCCTGGCCCGGCTCGGCGGTGCTCGAGGCGCAGACCGCCGTGCTCGACCGCCTGGGGGACGTGCCCACGGGTGTCACGGCCCTGCCCTCCTTCGTCCAGATGCCCGAGCGCGGGCCCTGGGCGGACTCCACCGGCCGCGCCGGCGCCGTGCTCACGGAGATGCCGGTGGAGGTCGGCCCGCACGGGTGGAAGCTCTGCGACCGCCCGGGCCGCGACCTCGAGCGATCGCGCGCGACCCTGCGGGAGGACCTCGACGCACTCGCCGTGGCGGCGCACGGCTGGGCCGGCCCGCTCGTGGTCGCCGTGCGGGGCCCCTGGAGCCTGGCCGCCGCGCTCTACCTCGCCCGCGGGGACCGTGTGCTGGCGGACGCGGGCGCCGTGCGGGACCTGACGCACTCGCTCGCCGACGGTCTCGGGCACCTGCTCGGTCGCGTGGCCGCGGCGGTCCCCGCGGCGGAGCTCGTCCTGGTGCTGCGGGAGCCGATGCTGCCCGACGTGCTCGGCGGGACCGTGGCGACGTTCTCCGGGCACGGCCGGCTGGCCGCCGTGGACGCCGACGTCGCCCGGACGGGCCTGGAGCACGTCGTCGGCGCCGGGCGGGCCGCGGGGGCTGCGAGCGTCGTGGTGCACACGGGCGGGCGGTTCGCGCGACGGTCCGTGACGGTGGCGGCCGCCAGCGGCGCCGACGGCCTGGGTCTGGCCCTCGCGCCGCTGCGCGGTCCGCAGTGGGAGACCGTGGCGGGGCTGGTGGAGCAGGGGACGCGGCTGTGGTTCGGCCTGCCGCGCCCCCAGCACGGGCGCACGACCGAACCGGCCCGGGTCGCGGCGACGCTGCGGGATCCCTGGCGCGCGGTCGGGCTGCCCGCGGCCGGTCTGCGCGACCTCGTCGTGCACGTGGACACCTCCAGCGGCGTCGCCGGCGGGGACCTCGTGCTCACCCAGCCGCGCGCGGTGCGCGCCGCCCTGGACGACGGCGTCCGCGTCGCGCTCGAGCTGGCCGGGACCGCCGCCGGGTAGGCGCCGGGGCGGGCACGGCCCGCGGGCGGCCCGGTCCGGGACGCGCCGTGTCGGCGGCGCGCGTCATGATGTGCCGGTGACCGACGCCCGCGACACCGACGCAGCTGCCGGCCCTGCCGGCGCCGCCCGCCCCGAGACCTCGAGCAGGGGCGGGCCGGACCCGGCCGACGTCGGACTGGACGAGGCGGGCGCCCGGCACCGGTGGGAGGAGCTGGCCGCGACGGTCCGCGAGCACCAGTTCGCCTACTACGTGCGGGACGCGCCCACGGTGTCCGACGCCGAGTACGACGCGGTGCTGCGCCGGCTCGCGGCCCTGGAGGACCACTACGAGCAGCTGGGCCTGCGCACGCCGGACTCCCCGACGCAGACGGTGGGCGGGACCTTCTCCACCGAGTTCACCCCCGTCGACCACGTCGAGCGCATGCTGAGCCTGGACAACGCGTTCTCCGCCGAGGACCTGGCCGAGTGGGTCGAGCGACTGCGACGCGAGCTCGGCGAGGACCGCTGGCACTACCTGTGCGAGCTGAAGATCGACGGGCTGGCCGTCTCCCTGCTGTACGAGCGGGGCCGGCTCGTACGGGCCGCGACCCGCGGCGACGGGCGGACCGGCGAGGACGTCACGCTCAACGTCCGCACGATCAGCGACGTGCCCGCCGCGCTGGCGGGCGACGACGTGCCCGAGCTGATCGAGATCCGCGGCGAGGTCTTCCTCCCGGTCGAGGCGTTCGAGGAGCTCAACGCCGCCCAGGTCGCGGCGGGCCGACCTCCCTTCGCGAACCCGCGCAACGCCGCGGCGGGGTCGCTGCGCCAGAAGGACCCGCGCGTCACGGCGTCGCGGCGACTGGGGATGATCTGCCACGGCATCGGTGCGCTGCGCTGGAGCGGTCACGGCACCGCGACGGCGCGCCAGTCGCAGACCTACGAGCTGCTGCGGTCCTGGGGCCTGCGGGTCTCGACGCACACGCGCGTGGTGGCGGACCTCGCGGGCGTCCAGGCGATGATCGACCACCACGGTGAGCACCGGCACGCCGTCGAGCACGAGATCGACGGCGTGGTCGTCAAGGTCGACGAGACGGCCCTGCAGCGCCGGCTCGGCGCGACCAGCCGCGCGCCGCGCTGGGCGATCGCCTACAAGTACCCCCCGGAGGAGGTCACCACCCGGCTGCTGTCGATCGAGGTCAACGTGGGCCGCACCGGCCGGGTGACACCGTTCGCGGTGATGGAGCCGGTCCGTGTCGCCGGCTCGACGGTGGCGATGGCGACGCTGCACAACCAGGACGTGGTGCGGGCCAAGGGCGTGCGCATCGGGGACATGGTCGTCCTGCGCAAGGCCGGGGACGTGATCCCCGAGGTCGTGGGCCCGGCGCCGCGCGCGGCCGACGACGACTGGCCGCGCCGGGACTTCGTCATGCCGACCACGTGCCCGGAGTGCGGGACCCCGCTGCGGTCGCTGCGCGAGGGCGAGGTCGACCTGCGGTGCCCCAACGCGCGCACCTGCCCGGCCCAGGTCCGGGGCCGCGTCGAGCACATCGGTTCCCGGGGGGCGCTCGACATCGAGGCGCTGGGCGAGGTGACGGCGGCGGCGCTGACCCAGCCGGAGCGGCCCGAGGTGCCGCCCGTCGTCAACGAGGCGGGGCTCTTCGAGCTCGTCGGGTACCCGGCCGACGCGTCGCAGGAGGAGCGCGCCCGGGTGCGCGGGGCGAGCCTGGAGCGCCTGGCAGAGGTCGAGGTGGTCGTGCGCGACCCGGAGACGGGCGAGCCGCGCGCCGACGACGACGGCGTGGTCCGGCTCCGGACGCCGTTCCGCAAGGTGCTGCGGCACACCAAGGCGCAGGAGGCGGCGGCGCGGGCCGAGGGCCGCACGCTGCCGCAGTGGGAGCCGTCCTCGAGCGCGCTGACCCTCCTCGACGAGCTCGAGGCCGCCAAGGCCAAGCCGCTGTGGCGGGTCCTGGTCGCCCTGTCGATCCGGAACGTGGGCCCGACGGCAGCGCGCGCCATCGCCCAGCGCTTCGGGTCCATGTCGGCGCTGCGGGA
>JACIXM010000314.1 GCA_014360395.1 Actinotalea sp. | reverse complement strand
AAGATCTCCCACACGCCGCTGCTGCCGAGCGTGCGCAGCGCGTGCGCGACGCCCTGCCAGTGGTTGAAGTCCCCGACCAGGCGCACGGCCCGGGCGTTCGGCGCCCAGACCGCGAACGAGGTGCCGCTGACGTCGCCGAGCGCGCTCGGGTAGGTGCGGGGGTTCGCCCCCAGGGCCGTCCAGAGCTCCTCGTGGCGGCCCTCGGCGATGAGGTGCAGGTCGACCTCGCCCAGCGTCGGCAGGAACCGGTAGGGGTCGTCGGCCGTGGTCACGTGGTCGCCGTACGTCACGCGCAGCCGGTAGTCCGGGACCTCCCGGCCGGGGAACGTCACGACCCACACGCCCTGGTGCTCGTGCGTCGCCGCGTGCTCGCCGTCCTCGGTCACGACGACGACGGCGTCCGCGAGCGGCCGCAGCGCGCGCACCGTGACGGTGCCGTCGTCGACGTGCGCGCCGAGCACCCGGTGCGGGTCGACGTGCACGCCGGAGACGATCGCCTCCAGCTCTTCGCGGGCGACGTGCCGGGGTGCCGGCTGGGCCGGTGACGTGGGCTTGGTGCTCATGGTCTGTACCCTGCCACGCTGCCCCGGGCCGTGCACGGAGGAGCCGCTCCTTGATCGGGGGCCGTCCGGCGCGCGGGCACGACGCGTCCTCCGCCGCTGCGGAGGCGTCCGCGGCGGCGTCGTCGGCGGTGCTCCTCAGCCCTCCCGCACGAGCAGGCGGTCCACGCCGTCGAGCGGGATCAGCACCCACGTCGGGCGGTTCCGGGACTCGTAGACGACCTCGTACAGAGCCTTGTCCAGCTCCAGCACCCGCAGCAGCGCCGCGGTCGTCGTCGCGTCCACGGCGCCGGTCGCCCCCGCCTCGGCGAGGTAGCCGGCGACGAGCTGCTCGCGGGCCTCCTGCGCCCACCCCGGCCCCGGCGCCCCGCCGACGGCGGCCGCGTAGTCGACGGACCGCAGCATGCCGGCGAGGTCGCGCAGCGCGAGGTCGGGCCGGTTGCGCTCGGCCTCCGACGCCGACGGCTCGCCCTCGAAGTCGAGCACCGACCAGCCGCGGTCGGCCGAGTGCAGGACCTGGCCGAGGTGGTAGTCGCCGTGCACCCGCTGCAGCGGGGGCAGCTGCGGCAGACGCTCGACCTCGGCGAGCACGGCCTCGACGGCGGACGCGCGCTCGGCGAGGACGGGTGCCGCCGCGACCGCTGCCGCGGCACGCGCGCGCAGCACGGCGACGACGGCCGCCGGCTCGGCGTTCGCCGCGCCGCCGGTCGGCAGGGCGCGGCGCAGCGCCGCGTGCATCTGTGCCGTGGTCCGCCCGAGGTCGACCGCGAGCGACCCGAACGACTCGCCCTGGCCGGCGTGCCGGCAGGCCAGCTCGAAGCCGTCCTGCGCGTCCTGGACGAGCTCGCTGAGCACGCCGAGGTGACCGACCTCGGCCGGGCCGGCCGCCGCCGCCGGCCAGGCGCCGGTCAGCCACGCCAGGGGTCGGGGAGCGCCCCGCCAGCCGGCCTCGTTGAGCCCGAGCGGGACCTCGACGTCGGGGTTCGGCCCGGTGCTGACCCCCCGGAACACCTTGAGGATCGCCGGGGGGTCCAGGGCGGGCAGCAGCACCGAGGTGTTGGACTGCTCGCCGGACAGCACCCGCATGCCGGCCACGTCCGCCTCCTGGGCGTCGGCGGCGGCGCCGGGCCGCTCGGCGGCCGCCAGCCAGGCGCGGACGAAGGCGGGGTCGTGCGGGCCGTCGACCACGAGCGTGCCGTCGGTCGTCCGGCCGACGACGGCGTCGCGCGCCGCCTCGGGGAGCCCGGCCTCGTCCCGCCGCAGGACCAGCGGTACCTGGAGCAGGGCGCCGGAGGGCAGGCGCAGCAGGTGCAGCCCGACGCGGCCCTGCCCCTGCGGGTCCTCCAGGTCGACGACCGCCACGCGGTCGACGGTGCCCTCCGTGCCCTTGGCGGGGAACCACCGCCGACCGGGCAGCCACGCCTCCAGCACCGCCATGACGCCGTCGTCGGTCGGGGTCCGGCCGGTCAGCGGGCGGTCCGTCGTGGTGGTCGGGGTCATGACACCTCCGGTGGTCGGTGCGGGGGCGGACGGTCGGTCACGCGGTCCTGGCGTCAGCTGTCCGCCACGGCGCCCCGGGGCTGGACCGTCAGCCAGAAGAAGTCCCGCGAGCCGAGCGTGACGAAGACGTCGCCGTCCTCGCCGACCGTGGAGAACGGGGCCCCGCCGAAGACGTCGCTCAGGGCGTACCCCGCGTGCTGCGGCAGGTGGACCCTCGTCGCCCGCGGCGTCGCCGCCATGTTCGCCACGCACAGGATCGTCTCCTCGGGCGTGGAGCGCAGGTAGGCCAGCACGGCGTCGTCGTCGGTCCGCAGGGCGGTGAAGGCACCCAGGCCGAAGGCCGGGTGCTGGCGGCGGACGGACAGCATGCCGTGCACCCAGTGCAGCAGGGACGCCGGCTGGGCGAGCTGCGCCTCGACGTTGGTCGTCGTGTAGTGGTGCACGAGCGACTGCACGACCGGCAGGTACAGCTTGCCCGGGTCGGCCGTGGAGAAGCCCGCGTTGCGGTCGGGCGTCCACTGCATCGGGGTGCGCACCGCGTCCCGGTCCGGCAGCCAGATGTTGTCGCCCATGCCGATCTCGTCCCCGTAGTACAGGCACGGGCTGCCCGGCAGGGACAGCAGGAGCGCGTGGGCGAGCTCGATCTCCGCCCGGGAGTTGTCCAGCAGCGGGGCGAGCCGCCGCCGGATGCCCACGTTCGCGCGCATCCGCGGGTCCGGCGCGTACCAGCCGTACATCGAGGCGCGCTCCTCGGTGGACACCATCTCGAGCGTCAGCTCGTCGTGGTTGCGCAGGAACGTGCTCCACTGGCCGCTGGCCGGGATCTCGGGGGTGTCGGCGAGGATGTCGACGATCGACGTCGCCCGCTGGTCCTTGATCGAGTAGTAGATCCGCGGCATCACCGGGAAGTGGAAGCACATGTGGCACTCGGGGTCCTCGTCGGTGCCGTAGTACGGCGCGACGTCCTCGGGCCACTGGTTCGCCTCGGCGAGCATGATGCGGCCCGGGAACTCCCGGTCGACCATGCGACGGATCTCCGCCAGGTACTCGTGCGTGCGGGGCAGGTTCTCGCAGTTGGTGCCCTCCTCCTCGAAGAGGTAGGGGACCGCGTCCAGCCGGAAGCCGTCCACGCCCAGGCGCAACCAGAACCGGGCGACGTCCATCATCGCCTCGCGCACGTGCGGGTTCTCGAAGTTGAGGTCCGGCTGGTGGCTGAAGAACCGGTGCCAGAAGTACTGCCGCCGCACCGGGTCGAAGGTCCAGTTCGACGTCTCGGTGTCGACGAAGATGATCCGCGCGTCCTCGTACCGGGTGTTGTCGTCGCTCCAGACGTAGAAGTCGCCGTACGGGCCCTCCGGGTCCGAGCGCGAGGCCTGGAACCACGGGTGCTGGTCGCTGGTGTGGTTCATGACCAGGTCGATGATGACGCGGATGCCCCGGGCGTGGCACTCCTCCATGAGCTCCGCGAAGTCCTGGAGGGTCCCGTACTGCGGCGCGATCGCCGTGTAGTCGGACACGTCGTACCCGCCGTCCCGCAGCGGGGAGGGGTAGAACGGCGGCAGCCAGAGGCAGTCCACCCCGAGCCACTGCAGGTAGTCCAGGCGGCCGATGAGGCCTCGCAGGTCGCCGGAGCCGGCGCCCGTCGAGTCGCTGAACGAGCGCAGCATGACCTCGTAGAAGACGGCCTTCTTGTACCAGTCGGGGTCCTCGACCAGGCCGCCGCCGCGGGCCGGATGGGCCGGCGCGGTGGGCTGCGGCCGCGGCGGCAGCGCCGCAGCCGGGTCGACGGTGCGCAGGGCACCCGTGTCCACGGGCGCCGGCTCCGGACGGTCGGACGTGGGGATGGTGGAGCTCACAGCGTCCTCACGTGGATCACGTGGGCGCACTGGCCCCACGGGTCGAGGCGGACATAGGGGTGGGCGCCCCAGGCGTACACGGCACCGGAGAGCAGGTCGTGGGCCGCGAGCACGGGGGCGTCGTCGTCGGCCGGGGCGGGCAGTCCCAGGGCGGCGAGGTCGAGGTGCACGACGCCGTCGCGCGTGTGGTGGGGGTCGAGGTTGACCACGACGATGACGGTGTCCTCGACGCCGGTCGGCGACTGGGCGGCGGTGACGCGCCGGGAGAACGCGACGATCGCGTCGTCGGTGGTCTTGTGGACCGTCAGGCCGCGCAGGCGCTGCAGCGCGGGGTGCTCCTTGCGGATCGCGTTGAGCTGCCCGAGCAGGCGGGCGATGCCGATCTCCTCGGCCAGCGCCCAGTCCCGCGGCTTGAACTCGTACTTCTCGTTGTCGATCTGCTCCTCGACGCCCGGCCGCGGCACGTTCTCCACGAGCTCGTAGCCGGAGTAGATGCCCCAGGTCGGCGAGCCGGTGGCGGCCAGCACCGCGCGGATCGCGAACGCCGCCGCACCGCCGTGCTGCATGTAGGGGGTGAGGATGTCGTGCGTCGTCGGCCAGAAGCTCGGGCGCATGTACGCGGCCGGCTTCCCGGAGACCTCGGTGAAGTACTCCTCGATCTCCTTCTTGGTGTTGCGCCACGTGAAGTAGGTGTACGACTGGTGGAAACCGATCTTGGCGAGCGTGTGCATCATCGCCGGGCGCGTGAAGGCCTCGGAGAGGAAGACGACCTCGGGGTGGTCCGCGGCGACGTCCGCGAGGATGCGCTCCCAGAAGACCAGCGGCTTGGTGTGCGGGTTGTCGACGCGGAACGCCGTCACGCCGTGGTCGATCCACACCTGCAGCACCCGGCGCATCTCGGTGTAGATGCCCTCGGGGTCGTTGTCGAAGTTCAGGGGGTAGATGTCCTGGTACTTCTTCGGCGGGTTCTCGGCGTAGGCGATCGAGCCGTCGACCCGGGTGGTGAACCACTCCGGGTGCTCGGTGACCCACGGGTGGTCCGGGGAGCACTGCAGCGCGACGTCGAGCGCGACCTCCAGGCCCTGGGCCCGGGCCTGCTCGACGAAGAAGTCGAAGTCCTCGAAGGTGCCGAGCTCGGGGTGGATCGCGTCGTGGCCGCCGTCGGGCGACCCGATCGCGTACGGCGAGCCGGGGTCGCCCGGCTCCGTCGTCAGGGAGTTGTTGCGCCCCTTGCGGTGGGTCGCGCCGATCGGGTGGATCGGCGTGAGGTAGACGACGTCGAAGCCCATGGCCGCGATCGCGGGCAGCCGCTCGGCGGCGGTACGCAGCGTGCCCGACCGCCACGTCCCCGTGGTCTCGTCGTAGGTCGCACCCTCGGACCGCGGGAAGAACTCGTACCACGAGCCCACGAGCGCCTTCTCGCGCTGGACGAGCAGCGGGTAGGTCGGCGAGGGGCTCACGTACTCCCGCAGCGGCACGGCCGCGAGCACCGCGACGACCGGGTCGGCGAGGCCGGCGGCGAGCCGCTCGCCGGGGGTGCGGCGCGTGTCGCGCAGCCCTTCGACGGCCTGCAGCAGGGTGGCGCGCCCGGCCTCGTCGAGCTCGGCGCGGTCGGCCGCCCGCTGCAGGAGCGCGGCGCCCTCGGCGAGCATGAGCTCGACGTCCACGCCCGCCTCCACCTTGACGGCGGCGTCGTGGCTCCAGGTGCCGTAGGGGTCCGACCAGCCCTCGACCCGGAAGCCCCAGGCGCCCTCGGCGTCGGGCACCAGGTCGGCGCGGTAGTGGTCCAGGCCCTTGTTGACGACGTCCATGCGGACCCAGGAGTGGTCCGAGCCGTCCGGGGCGACGAGCACGGCCGTGGCGGCGACGGCGTCGTGGCCCTCCCGGAAGACGGTCGCCGTCACCTCGACCGCCTCGCCGACGACCGCCTTGGCCGGCCAGCGACCGGCCTCGAGGACCGGGTACACGTCGATGACGGGGATCCGGCCGACGGACAGGCGGCCGGACGTCGGCGCGTCCTCCGCGGCGGGGGCCGGCGCGGTGGCCCTGGGACCCGCGGCGGTGGGCGCCTGCGCGGCGACGGACCGTCGGGACCGGCGGCGCGGCGCGCCGGGCGGCTGCTGGGGGGAGGGAGGCGTCTGCGTCACGGGAGAGAAACTATCGGGGCCGACGGGGCTCCGGCACGCGGGCCGGGGCCGCACACCCCCGGACGGCAGGGCTCGCGGACGGTCGTCGCCACCGGACTCCCCGCGCCCGGGGCCGCGCGCTGCGAGGGCCTCGCGGCGTCGCGAGATGCCGACACGCCGCGCTGACCTGCGACGCAGCCGTCAAGGGCATGTAAGCGCTTGCACCCTGTGGTGGCCCCCGGCCCGCCGGTCGGGACAGCCGGTCGGGCTCGCGGAGCTCCCGGCACGCCGGTGATCTTCCTCGCCGTCAGGGGTGTCGCGTCCCAGGTGCTGGGCGTCGACGCGGTCAGGGCGAGACGTACACCCGCAGCGAGAGCGGCTCGACGACGACGCGGTCGCCCGGGGCCGCCGTGCGGGCGTCGTCCGGCGGGTCCTCGCCACCGTGGCCGGTGGGGGTCCCGACGTCGTCCGGGTGCTCCGCGACGGAGTCCCAGACGAGCTCCCAGTGGTCCCGCGCGCCGTCGCTGAGCGTGACCGGCACCGGGTCCAGCGCCCCGTTGATGAGGAGCAGGGCGGCCGAGCCGTCCGGTGCCGTCCGGACCATCTGCAGGGTGCGCACGGCCGGGTCGAGCCACTGCTCGTGGCCGAAGGGCCGGCCGTCGGCCGCGCGCCAGTCGAGGTCGCGGCGCTGGTCCAGGACGGTGCCGTCCGGCGCGGTGCGCGGCCGCCCGAGGTAGAAGTCGGGGGACCGCAGGGCCGGGTGCCGGCGCCGCAGCGCCAGGAGGTGGCGCGCCGTCGCCAGGAGGTCCTGCCGCCACGGTGCGAGGTCCCAGTGCACCCAGGACGTCGGGTCGTCGAGGCAGTAGGGGTTGTTGTTGCCCAGCTGGGTACGGCCGATCTCGTCCCCGGCGGTGATCATCGGCGTGCCCGCCGACAGCAGGAGCGTGCCGAGGAGGTTGCGCATGGACCTGCGCCGCAGGGGAACGATGTCCAGCGCCACCGAGCTGCTGGTCACCGGCCCCTCCACCCCGTGGTTCCAGGACCGGTTGTGGTCCGTCCCGTCGCGGTTGCCCTCCCCGTTCGCCTCGTTGTGCTTGTGGTCGTAGGCGACGAGGTCCGCCAGGGTGAAGCCGTCGTGGGCGGTGACGAAGTTGACCGACGCGACGGTCCCCCGCACGAGCGGGGGGTCGCTGTGCCCGAAGAGGTCCGCGGAGCCGGCGAGCCGGGTGGCCAGGTCGCGGACGCCGTGCCCGGGCCGGCCGTGCGCGGCCTCGCCCGGGTCGGTCAGCCAGAACGTGCGGACGGCGTCGCGGAACCGGTCGTTCCACTCCGCCATGGGCGGGGGGAACTGACCGGTCCGCCACCCGCCCGGGCCGAGGTCCCAGGGCTCGGCGACGAGCTTGCGGTCCCCGAGCACCGGGTCGGTCTGGAGGGCGACGAGGAACGGGTGTGCCGGGTTGAACCCGTCGGCGTCCCGGCCCAGCGTCACGGCGAGGTCGAACCGGAAGCCGTCGACGCCGACGACGTCGGCCCAGTACCGCAGCGAGTCCAGCGCCATCTGCACGACGCGCGGGCGGCGGAAGTCCAGCGTGTTGCCGCAGCCGGTGAGGTCCGCGAACCGGGCCGGCGAGCCGCCGTCGTGCAGGTAGTACACGGTCGGGTCGAGGCCGCGCCAGGACAGGTGCAGGCCGTCCGTGCCGCCCTCGCACGTGTGGTTGAGGACCACGTCGAGCAGCACCTCGATGCCGGCGGCGTGCAGGAGACGCACCATGCCCTTGACCTCGTCCAGCACCGCCTGCGGTCCGGCCTCCTGGGCGGCCGCGGTCGCGTAGGAGGCGTGCGGGGCGAAGAAGCCCAGGGTGTTGTAGCCCCAGTAGTTGACCAGCCCGCGGCGGGTCAGGTGCGGCTCGTCGACGATCGCCTGGATCGGCAGGAGCTCCAGGGTCGTCACCCCGAGGGAGCGCAGGTGCGCGACGGTGGCCGGGTGGGCCAGACCGGCGTACGTCCCCCGCAGGTGCTCCGGCACCCCGGGCATCTGCCTGGTCAGGCCGCGCACGTGCGCCTCGTAGACGACGGTGTCCGCCCACGGGACCCGGGGCCGCGGCACCGGTGCGGCGTCGAAACGGTCGTCGACGACGACCGAGTGCGGCGCGGCGGCGCGGGAGTCCGTCGGGTCCAGCTCCGGTGTCGGCCCGACCGTCCGGCCGTCGGCGTCCACGCGGTGCCCGTGCACGGCCTGGCCCAGCAGGACGGCGCCGCTGATCCCGCGCGCGTACGGGTCCACGAGGAGCTTGGCCGGGTTGTACCGCGTACCGCCTGCGGGGTCCCACCGGCCGTGCGCCCGGAAGCCGTAGTGCTGACCGGCGTGGACCCCGGGGACGTGCGCGTGCCACACCCCCAGCTCGGGACCGGTGAGCCGGACCCGCCGCTCGGACCACCCGTCCGGCTCGGCCGGGTCCCGGTCCAGCAGGCACAGGTCGACGGCCGTGGCGTGCGAGGCGAGGACGGCGACGTCGATCCCGTCCTCCCGCAGGTGCACGCCCAGGCGGTGCGGAGTCCGCGAGGGGAGCGTGGCGTCGGTCATGGCCGTCCTAGTGTGCGACACCGGCGCGGGCGTCCGTGCGCGGCGCACCGCTCGGGGACGGGCCAAGATCGACGAGCGTGGACAGCACGCCCGCCACCGTCCGCCGACGGCCGTGCCGCTGCGACGGCGCTGAGCCCGTGCGAGCGGGCCCGGCCGCGCCCGGTAGCCTGCACCGCGAGCTCCCGGCCCGAGAAAGGCTCCCGATGAAGATCGTGGTGTGCGTCAAGCACGTCCCGGACGTCCAGGCCGACCGCCGGTTCACCGACGAGGGCCTCGTGGACCGGACCCAGGGGGACGGGACGCTCAACGAGCTGGACGAGAACGCGGTCGAGGCCGCCCTCGCGCTCGTCGAGGCCCACGGCGGCGAGGTCGTCGCGCTGACGATGGGACCGGCGGACGCCGAGGACGCGGTGCGCCGGGCCCTGCAGATGGGCGCCGACCAGGCGGTCCACGTCCAGGACGACGCGCTCGCCGGCTCGGACGTCTTCGCCACCGCCGGCGTCCTTGCGGCCGCGCTCCGCCGGATCGGCGAGGACGGCCCGGTCGACCTCGTCGTCACGGGCATGGCGGCCCTCGACGGCCTCATGTCCGTCGTCCCGTCGCTGATCGCCGCGGAGCTCGGACTGCCCCAGGCGACGCTCGCGGCGGAGCTGGCCGTCGAGGACGGCGCGGTGCGCGTGCGCCGCGACCTCGACGACGCGACCGAGGTGGTGCGCGCGCCGCTGCCCGCCGTCGTCAGCGTCACGGACCAGTCGAACCAGCCCCGCTACCCGAACTTCAAGGGCATCATGGCCGCCCGCAAGAAGCCGGTGACCGCCTGGAGCCTGGCCGACCTGGGGGTCGACCCCGCCACGGTCGGCGCCGCGGGCGCCCGCACGCGGGTCCTCGAGGCGACCCCCCGGCCGCCGCGGGAGAACCGTGTCCTGGTCAACGACGACGGCGACGCGGGCACCCGGCTCGCGGCGTACCTCGTCCAGAACCGTCTCGTCTGAAGGAGCGTCCATGACCCCGTCCGGCTCCGAGGGCGTCGTCCTCGTCGTCGTCGACCACCAGGGCGCCACGGTGCGCACCCCGGCCCTCGAGCTGCTCACGGCCGCCCGCTCCCTGGGGCGGCCGGAGGCGGTGTGGCTCGGTGCCGAGGCGCCGTCCGCCGCGGTCCTGGAGCAGCTCGGCGCGCACGGCGCCGCCGTCGTGCACCACCTCGGCGTCGACCCGTCCGGCATGCTCCCGGCGTCGGTCGCGGCGGTGCTCGGCGTCGCGGTCGAGGCGACCGGCGCGCGCACGGTGCTGCTCGTCTCCACCTTCGAGAACAAGGAGGCGTCCGCCCACCTGGCCTTCGCGCTGCAGGCCGGCCTCGTCGTCGATGCCGCCGGCGTCGAGCGGGCCGACGACGGCGCGCTGGTCACCGTCCAGCAGGCGTTCGCGGGCACGTGGACGCTGCGCAGCGCGGTGACCACCGACCGCGCGGTCGTCGCGCTCAAGGCGAACGCCGTGCCGGCCGAGGTGGTCGACGGCGCGGCGGTGCCCTCGGTCGTCCCGCACGACGTCGCGGTCGTCGCAGCCACGCGGGACGCCGAGCTCCTCCAGCGCACGGAGCGGCCGGTCTCCGAGCGCCCGAGCCTCACGGAGGCGCAGGTCGTCGTCGTCGGCGGCCGGGGGACCAACGGCGACTTCAGCCAGGTCGAGGAGCTCGCGGACGCGCTCGGCGGTGCCGTCGGGGCCACCCGGGTGGCCACGGACGAGGGCTGGATCGGGCACGAGGCGCAGATCGGCCAGACCGGCGTGACCATCTCCCCGCGGCTGTACGTCGGTGCCGGGGTGTCCGGCGCGGTGCACCACCGCGGCGGCATGCAGTCCTCGGGCACGATCGTCGCGATCAACAACGACCCGGAGGCGCCGATCTTCGAGATCGCCGACTACGGGATCGTCGGGGACCTCACGACCGTGCTGCCGCAGGTCGCCGCCGAGGTGCGGCGGCTGCGCGCGGAGGCCGGCGAGGGCTGAGCCCCGTCCCGATCCGGACGGCGTCGCCGCCTGCGTCCGGCTGGGTCGCGGGGAGGCCGCCGGCTCGGGGGATCAGGAGTCCAGGAGGCGGAGCCAGTCCAGGGCCGCCCGGCCCTGCGCGAGCTGGAACGCCCGCAGGTTCGGGATGCCCGGCGGCGGGGGCTGCACGGCGCCGTGGACGAAGTAGCCGGCGACCCCCGCGAGGACGTCCCGCACCGCGCCGGGGTCCAGGTCCCGCGCGCCGGGGTGGGCGTCGAAGACCTCGGCCGCGGGCCCGCCGCCGGTCATGGCGACCGACGGCAGCATGGTCACGACGTCGACGACCGGCGAGCCGGCGGCGGCGTGCGGCCAGTCCACGAGCCACAGCCGGGGGCCGGCGGGTCGCCGCTCGACGAGCATGTTGTCCCCGCGCAGGTCACCGTGCACGAGCCGGTCGCCCGCGCTCGCGGCGACACCCGCGACCTCCGCCTCGCCGAGGCGGCGCAGGGCGCCAGGGAGCCAGTCCGCGTGCTCCGGCAGGGCCGCGAGGACGGCGTCGAGGTCCGCGGGCGCGGCGGCGAGGCGCCGCCAGCCCGTGAAGATCTCACCGGTCAGCTCGCGTGCGTCCCGCAGGCCGGCGGGCGCCGGGACCGTGGCCAGCCGCGCGACCGTCTCCAGGGCCTGCGCGAGCTCGTCGGGGTCCCACGGCACGGCGGGCGGGCTGCCGTCGACGACGGCGAGGCCGAGCACGACCCACGTCCCGTCGTCGTCGGCGAAGAGCAGCTCCGGCGCGGCCGCCTCGGGCGGAAGCAGCCGGTTGACGTGGATCTCCGCCCGCGCCAGCGTCGGTGAGACGGGGTTGAGCTCGGGTGCGACCGCCTTGACGAAGACGCTGGTCCCGTCGCCGAGCTCGAGCGTGGAGGCGAACCCGGGGCTGAAGCCGCTGGTCGCGGTGGACTCCGAGACGACCTCGGCCCCCGCGAGGTCCTGGACCCGGGCGCGCACGGCGCGCGGCAGGTCGCCCCAGCCGATCCGGGAGCCGCTGAACGCGGGGGGAGCGGGCGCGGTCGACATGCCGGGATCATCGCACTCGGAGAGCCCTCTCCCGCCATCCGCTCCCCGCCGTCACGGCGTCCGCTCCCGCTGGCTGACGGCCTCCGCGTCGCCGCCGGCAGGAGCGGTGGGCCGGGCGGGCGTTCGTAGACTCCTCCTCCGTGACCCCCGCCCCGTCGACCTACCTCGACCACGCCGCGACCTCGCCGGTCCATCCGGCGGTGCTCGAGGCCGTCGTCGACCAGCTCGGCCGGACCGGGAACGCGTCCTCCCTGCACGAGGAGGGGCGGGCGGCACGCCGGGTCGTTGAGGAGTCCCGGGAGCTCCTGGCCGCCCGCCTCGGCGCCCGCCCCAGCGAGGTCGTCCTGACCTCCGGCGGGACCGAGGCGGACAACCTCGCGC
>JACIXM010000313.1 GCA_014360395.1 Actinotalea sp. | reverse complement strand
GGGCGCGGGCGACACCGGTGGGGACACCGGGACCGACACGGGTACGGACACCGGCGACGACACCGGCGGTGACACCGGCGGCGGTGAGGGCGGCCTCATCGGCGTCGCGATGCCGACGCAGACGTCGGAGCGGTGGATCGCCGACGGCAATGCCGTGAAGGAGGGTCTGGAGGAGGCCGGGTACGAGGTGAGCCTGCAGTTCGCGGGCGACGACATCCCGACCCAGCAGCAGCAGATCGACCAGATGATCACCCGGGGTGCTCAGGCCCTCATCATCGCGGCGATCGACGGCACCGCCATCTCGGGCCAGCTCGACGCGGCTGCCGCGGCGGGCATCCCGGTCATCTCCTACGACCGCCTGATCCGCGACAGCGAGAACGTGGACTTCTACGTCACGTTCGACAACGAGCAGGTGGGCGTCCAGCAGGCCACGTCGCTCCTGGTGGGCCTCGGGATCCTGGACGAGAGCGGCAACGAGACGGACGAGGCCGGGCCGTTCAACATCGAGCTGTTCGCCGGCTCGCTGGACGACAACAACGCCTTCTTCTTCTTCAACGGCGCCATGTCGGTCCTCCAGCCGTACATCGACGAGGGAGTCCTGGTCGTCAAGTCGGGCCAGACCCAGATCGAGCAGGTCGCCACGCTGCGCTGGCAGCAGGAGACCGCGCAGCGGCGCATGGAGGACCTGCTGACCTCCACCTACAACGACGGCACCGAGGTCGACGGTGTGCTGTCGCCCTACGACGGCCTGTCGCGCGGCATCATCACCGCCCTGCAGAACGCCGGCTACGGCCCGGGCATCGACGAGGGCATGCCGATCGTCACCGGTCAGGACGCGGAGATCGCGTCGGTGAAGCTCATCGCCGACGGGGTGCAGTTCTCCACGATCTTCAAGGACACCCGCAAGCTCGCGGCGCAGGCCGTGGTGGCGGCGCAGGCGTACCTGTCCGGTGAGGAGCCGGAGGCGAACGACACCGAGACGTACGACAACGGCGTCAAGGTCGTCCCGTCGTACCTGCTCGAGTCGGACATCGTCTACGCCGACAACATCAACGAGCTCCTGGTCGAGTCCGGCTACTGGACCGAGGCCGAGG
>JACIXM010000312.1 GCA_014360395.1 Actinotalea sp. | reverse complement strand
CGCCGCGGCCCCGGTCCTGGCGGCCCTCGGCGAGCCGCCGGCCGGAGACCTGGTGGCGCTCCTGGAGCGCGGCGTCGAGGGGTACTTCGCGCCGCACTACCCGCGCCGGCTCGGCGGCCGGGCCCAGGACGCGGCGGTCGCCTGGCTCATGCCGCCCTTCGGCCGACCGGACCGGCAGGTGACCGCCGCCTGGCGGGACGCGGCAGCGGGGATGGCCCGCCCGGCGGGCGGCCTGGCTCCCGGTGAGGACTGGAAGCGCGACGGTGTGTCCTGGACGCCGGAGACGGCGATGTGGGCTCTCACGGCGGCGGCCTCGGGTGAGGTCGAGCAGGCGCACCACTGGCTCGACTGGCTCGACCGGCACCGCACCGGGCGGGGCTCGCTGCCGGAGAAGGTGCTGCACGACGGGAGACCGGCTGCGGTTGCGCCGCTCGCCTGGACGGCGTCCACTGTTCTCCTGGCACTGGACGAGCTGGACCGGCAGGGTGCAGGCTCAGTCCCCTGAGGCTCGCCGCCTCGTCAGCGCGCAGCGGACGTGACCCGTCCGTGCCGGACCCCACCGGCACCGTGCAAGGAGTGGCCGACCGGCCACACAGAGCAAGCAGGTGATGTCGCCGACGGCGAGGGGGCCGAGATGGCACAGGCACGTGCAGCACGGGTGGGCAGCCCGGTTCAGGGCCAGCGGCTGCTGGTCGTCAAGGCGGTCGCGGTGGTGGCCGTGACCGTCGCGCTCGCGGGCGCCGCGGCCGCGGCCGGTCTGGATCTCCCGGTCCCCAGCACCGAGGTGGTCCTTCCGCTCGTCCGCGACTGAGGGCGGCCGCACGAGCGACGACCGGAGCCCGGGACTGTCGGGACCAGCGCGAGACCGTCAGAGCGGCGTCGTGATCTCCGCGGACGTCGGCGGGTTCGCGCCCGGGCGGCTCACGGTGATCGCGGCGATCTCCGTGCACCGCGTCAGGACGGCGCGCAGCGCGGTCTCCTCGGCGTGGCGGAGGGCCTCGCGGCGCGCGGCGCCGAGCAGGCCGACCGACCACAACCCGTCGATGAGTCCGCCCATGAACGAGTCCCCGGCGCCGACGGTGTCCGCGACGGTCACGCGCGGCGCCGCCACGTCGATGACGCGCCCGTCGACGGTGACGGCCGTCGCCCCCTCCCCGCCGCGGGTGACGACGACGAGCGCCGGCCCCACGGCGGCCCAGCGCCGGGCCACCTCGGTCGGGTGCTCGTCCGGCTCGAGCCAGGCGAGGTCCTCGTCACTGACCTTGACCACGTCCGAGAGGGCGACGAGTCGCTCCACGACGCGGCGTGTCACCGCCGGGGGCGGCATGAGGGACGGACGCAGGTTCGGGTCGTAGGTGATCGTCGCGGAGCCGCGGAGCGCCTCCAGGATGTGCGCGACGTCCGGACCGCCGGGCTCGAGGACCGCGGCGATGGAGCCGGTGTGGACGACGACGGGCGCGCCCGCCGGGGCGGTCCAGGCGCCCGGGACGTGCCAGGACAGGTCGAACTCGTAGGTCGCCACGCCGTGGGCGTCGACGTGGGCCACCGCGACCGGGGTGCGCTCGGCCGTCTCGCTCCCGGGGACGATCGTGACGCCCGACGCCTCCAGGTGCCGCCGCAGCAGGGCGCCGTGGGCGTCGTCGGCGAACCAGGTCAGCAGGTGGGCGTCACGCCCGAGGCGGCCAAGACCGAGGGCCACGTTCGCCGGGCTGCCGCCCGGGTGCTCCTCGACGGTGCCCTCCGCGGTGTGGACGACGTCGATGAGCGCCTCGCCGATGACCAGGGCCACCCCCTCGTCCCCGCCGACGGCGACGTCGCCGAGATCCGGCTCGGACGCCGAGTCGAACGCGCGCTCGCGGATGTCCGTCGTGAGGACGCCGCTCCCCGGCTGGTCGACGCCGGCCTCGGGCGCCTGCGGCTCCTCCGGCGGCGCGGTGGGCGTCCCGGCCGGGTCCGACGGGGCCGTCCCGGCGATGCCGCCTGCGGTGGGGGTCGTCGCGTCGGCCGTGCGGTCCTCGCTCATGCGCGCTCCTGCGTCTCGGTGGTCTGGTCCGTGCTCGACGTCGTGGTGCTCGCGGTGCCGGGCGCTGTGCCGTCGGACGGGCCCTCGTCGCGGGCGGC
>JACIXM010000311.1 GCA_014360395.1 Actinotalea sp. | reverse complement strand
CACCCCCCGTCCCCCAGGCAACCGGTCGGCGTCGTCGTCGGCCAGGGACGGACGTCCCGACGCGGCGGGTGGGAGGCTGCGCGGATGGACGTTCGCTCACCACGGCCGGCACAACCCGCCGACGAGGACTCCTTCGACACGGCGGCCTTCCGGGCCGCCGTCGTCGAGCCGCTCCGCGCCGGGGGCGACCGTCGGGTCCGCCGTCTTCGACGACCGCACCGACGGGCCGTCGGACGTCGCACCGGTGCCCGTCGACGAGGGCACGGTCGTGGTCGTCGACGGGATCTCCTGTGACCCACGGCGCCTGATCCGCCGGCGTCGCCCGCGGCGGTCCCCGCAGGGATCCTCACCAACGCTCCACACGCGCTCCCGGCCGACGTCAGGACCCTCACGTACCCTGACGTCATGGTGCCGTCCGCTCCGCCGTCCTCAGCGCGCCCTGAGCCGCCCGTCCGTCGCGGGCGGCAGGTCAACGTCTTCCAGGCGCTGGCGCTCCTGCTCGCCTTCCTGCTCACGGCCGGTGTGGGCGGCGTGCTCGCGGCCGGGCTCGTCATGCCGGCGGTCGCCACGGCGACCACCGTGACCGAGTCCTCGGTCGGCCTCTTCGAGGAGCTGCCCACGGACCTGGAGCCGCAGGAGCTGTCCCAGCAGTCGCGCATCTGGTCCGCCGACGGCACCCTCCTGGCGACCTTCTACCACCGCAACCGGATCGTGGTCCCTCTGGAGGAGATCGCGCCGGTGATGCAGCAGGCGGTCATCGCGGTCGAGGACCGGCGCTTCTACGACCACGCGGGCGTCGACGTCGAGGGCATGGGCCGCGCGCTGCGCACCAACCTCTTCTCGGACGACACCGAGGGCGGCTCCACCCTCACCCAGCAGTACGTCAAGAACGTGCTCATCGACGCGGCGGACGCCCGGGGCGACGCGCAGGCGGTGCAGGACGCCATGGTCTCGACCGGGACCGCGGGCATCGCGCGCAAGCTCGAGGAGGCGAAGCTCGCCATCTCGCTGGAGAAGAGGATGTCGAAGGACGACATCCTCGAGGGCTACCTCAACATCGCCCAGTTCGGCACCTCCGTCTACGGCGTCGAGTCCGCCGCGCGGTACTACTTCTCCGTCTCCGCCAAGGACCTGAACTACCTGCAGGCGGCGACCATCGCGGGCATCACCCAGGCGCCGAACGCGAACGACCCGGTGGTCAGCCCTGAGCGTGCCGAGGTCCGGCGCAACACCGTGCTCCTGACGATGCTCCAGCAGGAGGTCATCACCCGGGAGGAGTACGACGCGGGTATCGCCACCCCGCTGGCGGAGACCCTCAAGGTGTCCAACCCGGGCAACGGCTGCGTCACCGCCGGCGGCGCCGCGTTCTTCTGCGACTACGTCACCAAGGTGATCGCCCAGTCCGAGGAGTTCGGCGCGACCCAGGCGGACCGCTTCCAGCTCCTCCTGCGCGGGGGCCTGGACGTCTACACGACCCTGGACCTGCGCCTGCAGGCGATCGCCGACGAGGAGGTCCGCTCGGCGGTGCCGCCCACCGACGGCAGCGGCCTCGGCCACGCGATCTCCACCGTCGAGCCCGGCACCGGCAAGATCCTCGCGATGGCCCAGAACCGGGTGTACAACCCGCGGGAGGCCACGGAGCCGGTCGCCGGCGAGACGGCCGTCAACTACAACGCGGGGTTCGCCTACGGCAGCTCGCGCGGCTTCCAGCCCGGGTCGACCTTCAAGCCCTTCGTGCTGGCCGAGTGGCTGCGCCAGGGCAAGAGCCTGAACGAGCAGGTCGACGGCACGCGGCGGATCTGGAGCTCGGACGAGTTCACCGCCAGCTGCGACCCGAACCTCACGTTCGGCGCCGAGGACGAGTGGCACCCCAACAACTTCGACGGCCAGGGCCGAGGCCGGATGAGCGTGCTGAAGGCGACGTCGGACTCCATCAACACCGCGTACGTGTCGATGGTCAGCCAGCTCGACGTCTGCGAGATGGTCGAGACGGCGCAGGCGGTCGGCTTCGAGCGGGCCGACGGCGGCGCGATCCAGCCGGTGCCGTCCATCGTCCTGGGCTCGCAGGAGACGGCGCCCCTGACGATGGCGACGGCGTTCGCCACCTTCGCGGCGAACGGCGTGCACTGCGACCCCGTGGCCATCACCCGCGTCACCGACCGCGCCGGCAACGAGCTGCCCGTCCCGTCGGCGAACTGCCGCCAGGCGATCGACCCGGCCGTCGCGTCCACGGTGACCTACGCCCTGCAGGACGTCATGCGCAACGGCTCCGGCCGCGGCGCGCAGCTCGAGGGCCGCCCCTCCGCCGGCAAGACGGGGACGACGAACAGCAACTGGCACACGTGGTTCGTCGGCTACACCCCGCAGCTGTCGACGGCGGTCTGGCTCGGCAACCCGCGGGCGAACGTCCCGCAGCAGAACATCGAGATCAACGGCCGGTACTACCGCACCGTCTTCGGCAGCTCGATCTCCGCGCCCACCTGGGACCGCTACATGACCCGCGCCCACGAGGGCCTGGACGTCGAGCGCTTCCCGGAGCCGAACAACCGTCTGCTGTTCGGCGAGCAGGTCAGTGTGCCGAACGTCGCCGGCCGCTCGGCGCAGCGCGCGGTCGACGCCCTCGAGGCGTCCGGCTTCAGCGTTCGCGTGAACGACACCCCGGTCGACTCGCCGTACCCGGCCGGCACCGTGGCGTTCACCGACCCCCGCGGCGGCACCCGCTCCACGGTGGGCAGCCTCGTCACGATCCACATCTCCAGCGGCCGTAGCACACGGCCCGAGCCGGAGCCCGAGCCGGAGCCCCCCGCAGACCGCGGCGGCAACGGGAACGGGAACAGGAACGGCAACGGGAACGGGAACGGCAACGACTCCGACGACGAGGACTGACGCGGTGACGGTGCGCACGGCGCTCGCCGCCGTCGCGCTGGCGGGCGCGGCCGGCCTCGGCTACGCGGCCCTGGAGGCGCGGCAGTACACGCTGCGACGCGTCTGCGTGCCCGTGCTGCCGCCGGGCCAGCGTCCGCTGCGGGTCCTGCACCTGTCGGACCTGCACCTGACGCCGTCGCAGCGGGACAAGGTGGCCTGGGTCCGCAGCCTCGCCGCGCTCGAGCCCGACCTCGTCGTCGACACCGGCGACAACATGGCGCACCCCGACGTGCTGCCCGTGCTGCTCGAGGCCCTCGACCCGTTCCTGGGGCTCCCCGGCGCCTTCGTCATGGGTTCCAACGACTACTTCGCCCCCGTGCCCAAGAACCCGGCCAAGTACCTCCTCGACGACTCCCGCTCCCCGGTCCCGCCGCCGCGCAGGCTCCCTGCCGACCGGCTCGGCGCCGCCCTGCGCGAGGCGGGCTGGAAGGACCTGACGAACCGGCGCGACGTCGTCGTCGCGGACGGACGGGAGCTGGACCTGGTGGGCGTCGACGACCCGCACCTGGACCGCGACCGCTTCCCCGCCGGCCCGTCCGCGCACCCGGACCCGGACCTGCGCCTGGGCGTCACCCACGCCCCGTACCGGCGGACGCTGGACGCGATGCACGCCGACGGCGCCGAGCTCGTGCTCGCCGGGCACACCCACGGCGGGCAGCTGTGCGTGCCGTTCTGGGGGGCGCTCACCACCAACTGCGACCTCGACACCCGTCGCGCCAAGGGCCTGCACGGCTGGCCCGGGGCGCGCCCGGACGAGCCGCGGGGCGAGGGGTCGACGTGGCTGCACGTGTCGGCCGGGCTGGGCACGTCGCCGTACGCGCCCGTGCGGTTCGCGTGCCGTCCGGAGGCGACGCTGCTCACACTCGTCGAGCGCTGAGCAGGCCCCCTGTGCGGCGCGCCGGGCACGGCGCCCGGCGCGTCGCCCGCGGCGGCGGACGCGATTACGTCGGCACGCCCCGCCTGGGCTATCCTTCTCGGGTTCCACCGGGGTGTGGCGCAGCTTGGTAGCGCGCTTCGTTCGGGACGAAGAGGTCGTGGGTTCGAATCCCGCCACCCCGACACAGGTGAAGGCCCCTGACCAGCGGAGACGCGGGTCAGGGGCCTTCCTCTTGCCCCCGGAGCCGCCCCGACGGCGGCACGGGGCAGGGTC
>JACIXM010000310.1 GCA_014360395.1 Actinotalea sp. | reverse complement strand
GCATCATGACCACCGCGGTCAGCGCGGCGGTCGCGGGGACGAGGGTGCGGCGGGTCGTTCTCATGGGTGTTCCTCTCTGGGGCCCCGGGGCAGTTCCCCGGGGGGATCGTGGACGCTCAGCGGTGGTCGAGCCGACGCGCGACGGCGTCACCGGTGAGCTGGACGAGCTGGACGACGACGACGATGAGCACCACGCACACCGCCATCACGGCGTAGTCGAAGCGTTGGTAGCCGTAGCTGATCGCGAGGAAGCCGAGGCCCCCGGCGCCGATCGCCCCGGCCATCGCGGCGTACCCGACGAGGGCCACCACCGTGACGGTCAGGCCGGCCACGAGCGCCGGGAGCGCCTCACGGACGAGGACCTGCACGAGGACCCGCGTGCGCGACGCCCCCATGACCAGGGCGGCCTCGACCTTGCCCGGCGGCACCTCGCGCACCGCGGACTCGACGACCCGCGCGAAGAACGGCACGGCGCCGAGCGTCAGCGGCACGACCGCGGCCTGCCAGCCCAGCGTGGTGCCCACGAGGAGCCGTGTCAGCGGGATCGCCGCGAGCGCCAGGATGATGAACGGCACCGAGCGCCCGACGTTGACGACGACGCCCAGGGTGGTGTGCAGCGCCCGCCGCGGCAGCAGGCCGCCCGGGGCGGTGGCGTGCAGGAGCAGGCCGAGCGGCAGGCCGAGGAGCGCCGTGAGCAGGGTCGCGACGCCCACCATCTGCAGCGTCTGGAGGGTGGCCGCGGGCACGGCCTCGGTGATGACGGGCCGGGAGAGGAGGTCCTCGATCACCGGGCCACCCCCGCCTCGGTGTGCAGGGGCTCCGTGTGCAGGACGTCCGTGTCCAGGGGCTCGGCGTCCAGGGGCTCGGTGTCCAGGGGCTCGGCGCGCAGGACCTCGGCGTGCAGCCCCGCCGCACGGAGCCGGACGACGGTGGCAGGCGCATCCGCGCCGGGTACGGCCAGGCGGAGCCGGCCGACGGTGAGGCCGGCGACCGTCTCGATCGTCCCGGCGAGCACCTCGGCGTCGGTGCCGGCGACGGCCCGCAGGGCGTCGCCGGACCGCAGGCCGTCGTCGGTGGCGTAGGTGACCTCCACCACCACCCTCC
>JACIXM010000031.1 GCA_014360395.1 Actinotalea sp. | reverse complement strand
GTTCTCCGCGAACGTCACGCCGTCCTCGACGGGCGGCTCCGCGCCGACGTCGGCGGCCGAGACGACCTCGTCGTCGGTGAGGTCCGGGACGACCGGCCGGAGGATGTCGCGCAGCTCGGCGAGCTTGTGGCGGTTGTGGGTGGCCAGGACCACCCGCGGGCCCGTCACGCCTCGGACCCGAGCGGCCGCTCCAGCGCCTCGGACTGGAGCCGGGTCAGCTCGGCGGTGCCGGTGACCGCGAGGTCGAGCAGGCGGTCGAGCTCGGTGCGGTCGAACGGCGTCTGCTCCGCCGTGCCCTGCACCTCGACGAACCGACCGTCGCCGGTGACGACGACGTTCATGTCGGTCTCGGCGCGGACGTCCTCGACGTAGGGCAGGTCCAGCACAGGGGTGCCGTCGACGATGCCGACGCTGACGGCGGCGACCGAGTCCCGCAGGACGGTGCGGCCGGCCGGGATGACCTTCCCGGCCTGGGCCCAGGCGATCGCGTCGGCGAGTGCGACGTACGCCCCGGTGATGGCCGCGGTCCGGGTCCCGCCGTCGGCCTGGAGGACGTCGCAGTCCAGGACGATCGTGTTCTCCCCGAGCGCCTTCACGTCCACGACGGCGCGCAGCGACCGCCCGATGAGCCGGGAGATCTCATGGGTCCGCCCGCCGATGCGGCCCCGGACGGACTCCCGGTCGCTGCGGGTGTCCGTCGAGCGCGGCAGCATCGCGTACTCCGCGGTCACCCAGCCCTCGCCGGAGCCCTTGCGCCAGCGCGGCACGCCCTCGGTGAACGAGGCGGCGCACAGCACCCGGGTGCGGCCGAACTCCACCAGGACGCTCCCCTCCGCCGCGTCGAGCCAGCCGCGGGTGAAGCGGACCGCGCGCAGCTCGTCGGGCCGGCGCCCGTCGGCGCGGACGGCGGTCCCGGTGGACCCGGCGGAGGCGGAGGAGTGCGTGGTGGTCATGGGCGCCCACCCTAGTAGCGGGGGCGGTGCCCGCCGGCGACCGGCGACCTCACAGGACGACGACGAGCCCTGGCTCCGCGGTCTGGATCGGACCGTCGTAGACCTCGGCGGCCTCGGCGGCCGCGACGCCCGGCTCGTTCCACGCCGGGACGTGGGTGAGGACCAGACGGCCGACGCCGCCGTCGGCCGCGGCCTGCCCGGCCCGCCGGCCGGTGAGGTGGATGCCACGGACGGCATCGTCCCGGCCCTCGACGAAGGCCGCCTCCGCCAGCAGCACGTCGGCGCCGTGCGCAAGCCGGTCCAGGCCGACGCACGCGTCCGTGTCCCCGCTGTAGGCCAGGACGACCCGGCGCTCCAGGTCGGCCTCGGACGGTCCCTCCACGCGCACGCCGTACGCCGGGACGGGGTGCTCGACCGCGACCGGGGTCAGCGTCAGCGGACCGACGCGGACGGGCGTGCCGGGCTGCCACGTGTGGACGGCGAGGTGGTCGGCCATCGACTCCCCCGGCTCCAGGCCGTAGGCGTCGGCCAGCCGGGAGGCCGTACCGAACGGCCCGTGCACCGGCAGGGGCGCGTCCCGGCCGGTGCCGTCGGGCCGGTACCTGAGGTAGACGTAGAGCCCCGACACGTCGGCGACGTGGTCCGGGTGCAGGTGCGACAGGCCGACCGCGTCCAGCTCGGCGGGGTCGCAGTGGCGCTGCAGCGGGCCGAGCGCGCCGCTGCCCAGGTCGAGCGCCACGGTCCAGGTCCGCCCGGCGGCGTCGTCGGCCTGGACGAGGTAGCAGGAGGCGGCGGAGGCCGGGCCGGGGAACGAGCCCGCGCAGCCGACGACGGTCAGGCGCACACGACCACCCGCCTCACCGCAGCGTGCTCGCGGGCTCGACGGCGAGGACCTCCGGGCCCAGGAACCGGCGGGCCAGGCGGTCGAAGGACGCGGCGTCGCCGGTCGCGAGGAACCGGTGCGTCGGCGGGCCCAGGTCCGGGTCCCGCTGCAGCCCGTGCTCGACCAGGGTCCGGTAGACGTCCTTGGCGGTCTCCTCCGCGCTGGAGACGAGCGTGACGCCCTCCCCCATCACGTAGGAGATCACGCCGGTCAGCAGGGGGTAGTGGGTGCAGCCGAGGACGAGCGTGTCCACGTCCGCGGCGACGACCGGTGCGAGGGCCTCGCGGGCGGCGGCGAGGACCTCCGGTCCCGACGTGTGCCCGGCCTCGACCAGGCGGACGAACTCCGGGCACGCCTGGGACGTGAGGCGCAGGTCGGTGGCGACCGCGAAGGCGTCGTCGTAGGCGCGGGACTCGATCGTGGCGCGGGTGCCGATGACGCCGACCCGCCCCGTGCGGGTCGCGGCCGCCGCCCGCCGGGCCGCGGGGAGGATGACCTCGACCACGGGCAGGCCGCGGCGCTGGGTGTACCGCTCCCGTGCGTCGCGCAGCACCGCCGCCGAGGCGGAGTTGCAGGCGATGACGAGCATCTTGACGCCGGCGTCGACGAGGTCGTCCATGACCTCGAGCGCGTGCGCCCGGACGGCCGCCAGCGGCTTGGGGCCGTACGGCCCGTTCGCCGTGTCGCCGATGTAGAGGACGGACTCGTCCGGCAGCTGGTCGATGATCGCCCGGGCGACCGTGAGCCCACCGACGCCCGAGTCGAAGATGCCGATCGGCGCGGCCGCGTCTGTCACGGGGCGAGCCTAACGGGGGCCGGCCGGCGGTTCCGGGGCAGCACCCGGCTCAGGGGTGTCGTCTGCATCACCGTCCGCGCCCCCGGGCAGCCCGGCGAGCATGAGGTCCACGAGGGACTCCTGCAGCAGGCTGAGCATCACGTAGACGGTCGCCAGGAGCCGGTGCGCCTGCTCGCTCTCGGTCTCGTCGTCCGGGGCCGCCGTGTCCTGCCCGCCGAGCACGAGGCGGTACAGCGCGTCCGCCTCCTCGTCGCTGCGCAGCCCCAGCCGCTCGGAGGCGACGAGCCGAACGTCGGTGAGCGCGGCGGCGATGCGCGGGGCCTCGCTCGGCACGACGACCAGGTCGGGTCCGGCCGCGTCGACGCACGCCCGCAGACGCAGCAGCTGGTCGGACTTCGACCGGCGCAGGTCCCCCTCGGTGAGCCGGCGGAACTCGGCGGCGACCTCGGCGTCCGCCGAGGCCGGCGGGAGCAGCCGCAGCAGCGCCGGGTCGGTCGGCTCCGGCAGCGGGCCGGGGGTCAGCTGCACCGCCGCGAGGGGGTCGTCGGCGCCCCTGCCGCGAGCACGACGTGCGGCGCGGTCCTCCACGAGCCCGATCACGTCGTCGACGACGTCCAGGAGCACCGCGCGCTCGGGGGCCTCGAGGTGCGCGACGTAGGCAGCGCCCTCCGGGACGAACGTGCGCATCAGCCCTCCGCCGGCTGCACGGTCGCCCACAGCCCGAAGCCGTGCATCGCCTGGACGTCGACCTCCATCTGCTCGCGATTGCCGCGGGACACCGTGGCCCGCCCCTCCTGGTGCACCTGGAGCATGAGGCGGTGCGCCTTGTCCTGGGAGTAGCCGAAGTAGGACCGGAACACCCAGGTGACGTAGCTCATGAGGTTGACGGGGTCGTTCCAGACGACGGTCGTCCACCCGTCGGCGAGCCGTGCGTCGTCGACGCGGACGTCCTCCGCGGGCACGGTGCTCATGGGCCAACTGTAGGCAGCCCCGGCCCCTGCGGCCTCCGGTGGGCCCGCCCCTGCCCGCCCGGTCGGGACCGTTCGGGCGACACCCGGGTCCGGCGTGACCGCGACGGTGGTGGGCGGGCCCCGGGGCGACTGCCTACGGTGTCGTCATGAGCGCAGAGCTGCCCGTGCCCTCGGCCGTCCCGCCGCCCGCGGACCCGGAGGCACCCGCAGGTCACCGCGCTCCCTCCACGGCGTTGCTCACCGACCGCTACGAGCTGACCATGCTCCAGGCCGCGCTGGCCGACGGCACAGCCGGCCGACGCTGCGTCTTCGAGGTGTTCACCCGGCGCCTGCCCGCCGGGCGCCGCTACGGCGTGGTCGCCGGGACCGGGCGTCTCCTGGAGGCGCTGGCGGACTTCCGCTTCGGCGAGACGGAGCTGTCCTTCCTGTCCCGCCACGGCGTCGTGGACGCGCCGACGCTGCGCTGGCTGGAGTCCTACCGGTTCCGCGGCTCCATCACGGGGTACGCCGAGGGCGAGGTCTTCCTGCCCGGCTCGCCGCTCCTCGTCGTGGAGGGCACGTTCGCCGAGGCGCTGCTGCTGGAGACGCTCGTGCTGTCGGTCCTCAACTACGACTCGGCGGTCGCGTCCGCCGCGTCGCGGATGACGTCCGCCGCCCTGGACCGGCCCTGCCTGGAGATGGGCTCGCGCCGCGCGCACGAGCAGGCCGCTGTGGCGGCGGCACGCGCCGCCGTCGTCGCGGGGTTCGCCGGGACGTCGAACCTGGAGGCGGGACGCCGGTACGGGCTGCACACCATCGGGACCGCGGCGCACTCCTACACGCTGCTGCACGACGACGAGCGCGCCGCCTTCCGCGCGCAGGTCGCCGCCCAGGGCGTCGGCACCACGCTCCTCGTCGACACCTACGACGTCGCCCAGGGCGTGCGCAACGCGGTCGAGGTCGCGGGCCCGGAGCTCGGGGCGGTGCGCCTGGACTCCGGCGACCTCACCCAGCTCGCCCAGGAGGTCCGCGACCAGCTCGACGAGCTCGGCGCGACGCGGACCCGGATCGTCGTCAGCTCCGACCTGGACGAGCACGCGATCGCAGCCCTGGCCGTGGCGCCCGTGGACTCCTACGGCGTGGGGACGTCGGTGGTGACCGGCTCGGGGGCGCCGACCTGCGGGATGGTCTACAAGCTGGTCGCGCGGGAGGGCGCGGACGGCGCCCTGAAGCCTGTGGCCAAGGCCTCCGCGAAGAAGGGTTCTTCGGGCGGGCGCAAGAGCGCCGCCCGCCGTCTCGACGCGCAGGGCCGCGCCGTGGAGGAGGTGGTCGTCACCGGCGCCGACGCGGCGGTCGCGAGCTGGGCGCCTCCCGGGCCGGAGCTGCGCCCGCTCCTGGTTCCGCTGGTCGACCACGGTGCCGTGGACACCCGGTGGACCGGGCCGCAGGGCGTCAGGGTCGCCGCTGAGCGGCACGAGCAGTCGCGCTCGGAGCTCCCGCTGGGGGCGCGGCGGCTCTCCCACGGCGACGCAGCCGTCCCGACGGTCACCCTCGAGGTGGGCTGAGCACCGCCGCCGCCGTCGCCGCCCCCTGGACCGGACGGGTCCGCGCGGGCCGCCGCAGCACGGCCGCACGCAGCACGACGCCCGGCCCACCGAGGTGGACCGGGCGTCGTGGGCGTGCGGTGCCGGGTGCCGGCGGGTCACCTGGGGTGACGTGCCGGCGCGGTCACCGCAGGGTCAGACCCTGCCGCGGCGGCCACCGACCAGCCCGAGGATCAGCGACACCACCAGGACGATGATGCCGAGCCAGATGAGGAACTGCGCCGCCTCGACGGCGATGCCGAACACGAGGAGGACGATGCCGACGATGAGAATGAGGAGCCAGCTGGGCATGATGTCTGCCTTTCGGTCGAGTCCTGTGACGGGACCGTGGAGGTCCTGCGGACGTTGTCGTCCTGATGAGCGTGGCAGCGCTGAACGGGGTCCGCATCTTGAACGGGGGGTTGACAGGAAGTCGCGCGGAACTCATCGACCTTTGGTACAACCGGCCCCGTGCGCCGTCGTCCCAGGTCAGAGACCTGGGCGGGCGATACGGCGAGGAACGCCCGCCGAGCGCGGCGCCCACATCGTGAACGCCCTCGGGATCATCGCCGCCCCACGAACCAGTCGCGAACCATCGCCGTCCGGGCGACGAGCTGCTCCTCGGTCGCCGTCGCCACCTCCGGTCCCCCGCACCGTCGCCGCAGCTCGGTGTGGACGGAGCCGTGCGGCTGACCGCTGCGCCGCGCCCACGCCCCGACCAGCGCGTTGAGCTCCTTGCGCAGCTCCGCCAGTCGGCGGTGGTCGACCCGGGGCGCATCCGGTGGGCGGCCGCTGCCCTTGCCCCGCCCGACCTGCTCCGCCTGACGCTGGCTCAGCAGCGTCCGGACCTGGTCCGCGTCGAGGAGCCCGGGCAGGCCGAGGAAGTCCAGCTCCTCCTCGGAGCCGACGTCGGCACCGGTACCGAACTCCCCGCCGTCGAACAGGACGCGGTCGAAGCTCGCCTGAGCCTCGAGCGCCTGGAACGCACCCGCCCCGTCCTCGCCCAGCGCGTCGGAGCCACGCTCCGTGCGGTTGGCCTCCAGGAGCAGGAGGTCCTCCTCCGCCGGCGCGTCCGGGCCGGTGGGGCGGTCCAGCGCGTGGTCCCGCTCGAGCTCCAGGGTCGCCGCGAGCGCCAGGAGCTGCGGGACGCTCGGCAGGAACACCGAGGCCGTCTCGCCGCGCTTGCGCACGCGCACGAACCGGCCCACGGCCTGGGCGAAGAACAGCGGGGTGGCGGTGGAGGTGGCGTAGACGCCGACGGCGAGCCGCGGCACGTCCACGCCCTCGGACACCATGCGGACAGCGACCATCCAGCGGGAGTCGCCCGCCGAGAACGTGTCGATCCGGTCGGAGGCGCCGTCGTCGTCGGACAGGACGACGGTCGCCGGCTCGCCGGTGAGGCGGCGCAGGTGGGCAGCGTACGCGCGGGCGTCCGCCTGGTCCGTGGCGATCACCAGGCCCCCGGCGTCCGGGACGGTCCGCCGCACCTCGGACAGTCGGCGGTCCGCCGCGGCGAGCACCGAGGGCACCCACTCGCCCTCGGGGTCCAGGGCCGTCCGCCACGCCTGGGCGGTCATGTCCTTGGTGAGCGACTCCTCGCCGAGGCGCGCGCTCACCTCGTCCCCGGCCCGGGTCCGCCAGCGCATCGACCCGCTGTAGGACAGGAACAGGACCGGCCGGACGACGCCGTCGCGCAGCGCGTCGCCGTAGCCGTAGGTGTAGTCGGCCACGGACCGCCTGATGCCGTCCGCGTCCGGCGCGTAGTCGACGAACGGGATGGCGGCGGTGTCCGAGCGGAACGGGGTGCCCGTCAGCGCCAGCCGGCGCGTGGCGCCCTCGAACGCCTCCCGGACGGCGTCGCCCCAGGACAGGGCGTCTCCGCCGTGGTGGATCTCGTCGAGGATGACGAGCGTGGGCGCGGCGGCGGTCCGCGCGGCGTGCAGCGCGGGCTTGGTCGCGACCTGCGCGTACGTCACCGCGACACCGTCGAAGTGCGCGCCGTGGCGACCCTGGGCGTTGCGGAAGTTCGGGTCCAGGTGGATGCCGACGCGGGCGGCCGCATCCGCCCACTGCCGCTTGAGGTGCTCCGTCGGCGCCACGACCGTCACACGGCGGACGACACCCCGCTCCAGGAGGTTCGTCGCGATCCGCAGCGCGAACGTCGTCTTGCCCGCACCCGGGGTCGCGACAGCGAGGAAGTCGCGAGGCTGGCGGGTCTCGTACGCCTCGATCGCGGCGGCCTGCCAGGCGCGCAGCTTCTGGGCGGTGCCCCACGGGGCTCGGCCGGGGAAGGCCGGCGGCAGGTGGGACGCGGCGGCGGTGGACGCGGCGGCAGGACCCTGCTGTGCAGGGTGTCCGTGGTGCCGGGCGCCGTGGTGGTGGCGGCTCACCGGCCGCCGGAGCCGAAGCCCGCGCCGGAGCCGCCGGAGCCGGAGCCGCCGGAGTCGCCGGGCCCGCCGTCCTGCGGGTCCCGCAGGCCGTCGTAGATCTCCTTGCACACCGGGCAGACCGGGAACTTCTTCGGGTCCCGCCCCGGCACCCAGACCTTGCCGCAGAGCGCGACGACGGGGTTGCCCGTCATCGCCGACTCGAGGATCTTCTCCTTGCGGACGTAGTGCGAGAACCGCTCGCTGTCACCGGGCTCGAGCTCCTCGCGGGCCTCCGTCCGCTCCAGCACGCTCGTCGACGTGCCGTCACCAGGGGCGCCGTACGGGTCCTCGGGTCCGGTGGTCTGGCTCATGCGCCGCAGTCTACGTCCGCCGACCGACACGACGACGGCGCCGGGCCCGGCTCACTCCAGCCGCGCGAGCAGGCGCACGGCGCGGGTGTCGTAGACCTGCCCGCCGACCGCCACGCCCGCTGCCACCAGCCCCGCCCCGCCGAGCAGGCCGGCGACCAGGACGGCCCAGGCGAGTCCCGGCTCCCACCACAGGACGACGGCGTAGAGCGCGGTCACCGGCAGGCACAGCGCAGCGGTGGCGAGCGAGGTGACGAGCTGCGCCACGAGGCTGGCCCCGAGCGCACCCACCTGCGTCGCGTACGGGCTCGCCCCCGGTGCGGGGACCGGGTAGACGAGCGTGGCGCTGGAGACCGCCGACACCGCCAGACCGGCGCCGAGGACGTAGACCGCGGCGCCGACGCTCGCCGGCGCCAGCTCCGGCCGCCCCGAGACGAGCGCCCCGAGCACGCCCACCCCGACCACGAGCGGGAGGGCCCACACCAGGGTCGCCCCCGCCCGCCCGGCGCGGTCGGCCCATCCCGGCACGCGGGCGACCACGTGCAGCCAGTGCGCGGAGCCGTCGAAGGCGGTGTCGTTGTGCCGGCCCCACGCGATGGTCCCGGCCATGAGCAGCGCCATGCTCAGCACGACCGCGGCCGGGGCGTCCACGACCGTGGCGGCCAGCAGCACGACGACCACCGGAAGGGCGACGGCCGCGACGAGGGCGCTGGTGTAGCGGGGGTCGGCCGTCCACGACCGCAGGCCTCGCAGTGCCACGGCGCGCGCCGCGACCAGGCCGGGCCGGGGCGCCGTCGTCCGGGAGCCGCCGGGGACGGTCCCGGGCCGCGCCGCCAGCAGGGAGTCCCGACGCCGACGCGCGCGCTCGGCGCGTGAGGGCGGGCGGACGAGGGTCCACCGCAGCAGCACGGCCCACGCCGTGAGCGCGCCCGCGGCGCCCGCCACCGCGACGAGCATCTGCCCGACGGCTCCGGCCACGTCGCCCGCCGCGAGCAGGGCAGGGGCGGACCACCCCGCCGCCAGGGGCGTCCAGCCCAGGACGGCGGCGACCTCGGGGACGCCCTCGAGCACCCCCTCCAGGCCGAGCCGGCGCGCCTGCCGCACCACGACGACGAGCCCGACGACGGCGGTCAGCGCCGCGCCCAGCGCGACCTCCCGCGAGCGCCGGGCCCCGAGGAGCCGGGCGAGCAGCCCCGTGCTGACGCGGGCCGTCGCGACGCAGGTGACGAGCAGGACGGGCGCCATCGCGACGGCAGCGAGCTGGGCGGCACCGCGGCCCGGTGCCCCCCACGCGACGACCGGCGCGAGCGTGAGCATCGCCGTGAACGCCGTGGGGACACCGAGCAGGGACGCCAGGAGGAGGCCCGGCACGAGGCGCGCGGGCGCGATCCCGGTCGTGGCGAACCGGCGCACGTCGAGGGAGTCGTCCAGCCCCGGCACGAGGACGGGCACGACGGCCCAGCCGAGCAGCAGGAGCGTCCCGCCGACGACGAGGACGTCGTGGGCGACGTCGGGCGACTGGAGCGAGACCCAGGTCATGCCGCCGAGCACCGACGGCACCGTCAGCAGGGCCCACACAGCGCCGAGGACCAGCAGCACCAGGCGCCACGGCTCCGCGGCGAGGGCGCGCCGCAGCATCGCGGCCCTCAGCCGGAGGACGGTCGCAGCCACGCGAGGTCCGTCTGCTCCCGGGTGCCGCCGAGCAGGGCCACGAACCGGCTCTCGAGGTCCTGCCCGGCGCGGACCTCCTCCAGGCTCCCGGCGGCCAGCACGCGGCCGCCACCGACGACCGCGACGTGGTCGCACACCTGCTCCACCAGCGCCATGACGTGGCTGGACAGGACGACCGTGCCGCCCGCGGCGACGAAGCCCCGCAGGATGCCGCGGATGGCGGTGGCCGAGACGGGGTCGACCGCCTCGAACGGCTCGTCCAGCACGAGGACCCGGGGCGCGTGCACGAGCGCGCAGGCCAGCGCGACCTTCTTCGTCATGCCCGCGGAGTAGTCCTTGACCAGCGTGCTGCCCGCGCCGGCGAGGTCCAGCGCGGTCACCAGGTCGTCCCGGCGCGCGGCGAGGACGTCCCGGTCCATGCCGCGCAGCAGGCCGGAGTAGGAGATCAGCTCCGGGCCGGTGAGGCGGTCGAAGAGGCGCAGCCCATCCGGCAGGACGCCGAGCAGCGGGGCGGCGTCGCGCGGGCGGCGCCACACGTCGACGTCGTGGACGTGCACCGTCCCGGCGTCGGGCAGCAACAGGCCCGTGGCCATGGACAGGGTGGTCGTCTTGCCCGCGCCGTTGGGCCCGACGACCCCGTAGAAGGAGCCGGCCGGGATGTCCAGGTCGATGCCCGCGACGGCCGTCGTCGCGCCGAAGCGCTTGACGAGACCGCGCAGGCGCAGGGCGATCACGACGGCGAGCCTAGGGCCCGCCGTGGCACGGTCGGCAGGGCCGCGCGGGTCACGCGTCGGACGGGGCGGGCCGGGCGCCGTCGGGCGGGGTGAGGACGAGGGGCCCGGGCGGGTCGGCCGCCGGGACGGAGTCCAGGGCCCAGCGGATGGTCCCGGTGACGAACCGGCCGACGGGCCGCACCACGGCGCGCTCGAGGCGGGGCGCGTCCGACAGCCCGAGGGGCTCCCGGGACCACCGGGGCAGCAGGGCGATGCCCGCGGCGGTGATGAGCCGGTAGCCGGGGCGGACCGGTCGGGGCAGCGGCGGCTCGCGCAGGAGGAAGTGCGCCGCCTCCAGCGCCGCGGGCGTGGACCGCAGCTCGGGCCGGTACGCCTCGATCTGCTCCCGCAGCTCCGCGAGCGTCAGCGGCAGGTCCGTGGCCCCGAGCTCGCGGCCGACGACGGCGGCCTGGCGCAGGTACTCGTCGCACCCGGCCGCGTCGAGCGGGCGGCGCCCGTAGTGCTGGTGCGCGGCGAGGAAGCTGTCGACCTCCGCCACGTGCACCCAGCGCAGCAGGTGCGGGTCGTCCGCCTCGTACGGCTCCCCGTCCGGCGTGGTGCCCTTGATCCGCCGGTGCACGGCCTTGACCACCTCGACGGCCTGCCGGGCGCCGTCGGCGGGGCCGAAGGTGGTGGCGGCGAGGAAGGTCGCGGTGCGCTGGAGCCGACCCCACGGGTCCTGCCGGTAGCCCGAGTGACCGGCGACCGCCGCCATGGCGCGAGGGTGCAGGGACTGCAGGAGCAGGGCGCGCACGCCGCCGGGGAACATCGAGGCGTCCCCGTGCACCCGCCCGATCGGGCTGCCCGGGTCGAACCACCGGGGTCCGGGCGCGGCGTGGATGGCGTTGCGTGCCTGCGCCGGCTCGGGCCCGGCGACCCGGGTCAGCAGCGCGCCGGCCAGGCCCGCGCGGGCGCGCGCGAGCGGGTGACGGGGGCGGCTCGTGCTCACGTCCGTCATCGTCACACGGCGGGCCGGCGGGGCCGCCGTCGGAGCCCGCGGTCACAGCACCGTCTCAGCCGGGTGACCGCGCCGGCGGCGTCGCGCGAGCCGCGGCCGAGGGTCACGGCACGCCGTCGGCGCGG
>JACIXM010000309.1 GCA_014360395.1 Actinotalea sp. | reverse complement strand
CCAGAGAGGAACACCCCTGAGAACGACCCGCCGCACCCTCGTCCCCGCGACCGCCGCGCTGACCGCGGTGGTCATGATGCTCGCGGGCTGCGCCGGTGGCGCCGACGAGCCGGCCGGTGCCGTCGGCGAGACGACCGACGGCATCACCACCCTGCGCGTGGGGGCGAGCCCCGTGCCGCACGCGGAGATCCTCGAGTTCGTCGACGCGGAGCTCGCCGCCGGCGCCGGCCTCGACCTCGAGGTCGTCACCTTCGACGACTACGTGCTGCCGAACCGTGCCCTCCTCGAGGGCGACCTCGACGCGAACTACTTCCAGCACCTGCCCTACCTGGAGTCACAGGTGCAGCAGCAGGGCTGGGACCTCGGGCACTTCGAGGGTGTCCACATCGAGCCGTACGGGCTGTACTCGTCGTCGGTGACATCGGTGGAGGGCCTGCCGGAGGGTGCCACGATCGGCGTGACCAACGACCCGGGCAACCAGGCCCGCGCGCTGCGACTGCTCGAGGACGCGGGCCTGATCCGCCTGGCAGGCACGACGGGGGACCCGACGCTGTTCGACGTCGAGGACGCCGGCCGCGGTGTCCGGCTCGTCGAGACGGCGCCGGAGCAGCTCGTCCGGTCGCTGGAGGACCTCGACGCCGCCGTCATCAACGGCAACTACGCCCTGGAGGCCGGCCTGAACCCGGCTGCGGACGCCATCCACCTCGAGGACGGCGAGGGCAACCCCTTCGCCAACCTCGTGGCCTTCCGCGCACAGGACGACGGCGACCCGTCGCTCGCGGCGCTCGACGCCCTGCTCCGTTCGGACGAGGTGCGTGCCTTCATCGAGGAGCGTTGGCCGGCCGGCGAGGTGCTCCCGGCGTTCTGACGCCCCCCGGCGCAGCGCCTCCACGGGGCACCACGGAGCGCCGTCGGCCCGAGCCGACGGGGTCAAGTCCTGGGAAGTGGTGTAGCGGTTCGGCGTGACCCTGATGGTCAGGCGGTCAGGGCCAGGGGTGGGTCGATCACCTCTTCCTTGCCGGGGACGGCGGCCAGGCGGGCCTTGGCGAGGAGCTCGAGGCCGAGGTAGCGGCGTCCTTCCGCCCACTCGTCGTGCTGTTCGGCCAGGACCGCGCCGACCAGGCGGATGACCGAGGAGCGGTCGGGGAAGATGCCCACGACGTCGGTGCGCCGGCGGATCTCTCGGTTCAAGCGCTCGTTGGGGTTGTTGGACCAGACCTGGCGCCACAGACCCTTCGGGACCGCTGTGAACGCGAGGACGTCGGCGCGGGCGGTGTCCAGGTGAGCGGCGACGTCGGGGAGCTTGTCGGACACCGCGTCCATGAGCCTGTCGAACTGGGCCTGGACGTCGGCGGGGGTGGGCTGGTCGTAGACCGAGTGCAGCATCGCCTTGACCGCCGGCCAGGAGCTCTTCGGGCAGACGGACATCAGGTTGGCCGCGTAGTGGGTCCGGCATCTCTGCCAGGTCGCTCCGGGCAGGGTCGCGCCGATCGCGGCCACCAGGCCGGCGTGGGCGTCGGAGGTGACGAGCTTGACCCCGGACAGGCCGCGGGCGATCAGGTCCTGGAAGAACGTCAACCAGGCCGGGCCGGTCTCGGCGGTGGTGACCTGGACTCCGAGGACCTCGCGGTGCCCGTCGGCGTTCACGCCCGTGGCCACCAGGACGACCGCGTTGACGACGCGACCGGCCTCGCGGACCTTCATCGTCAGCGCGTCAGCCGCGACGAATGTGTAGGGACCGGCGTCCAGGGGGCGGGTGCGGAACGCGGTGACCTGGGCGTCCAGGTCCTTGGACATCTCGCTGACCTGCGACCGCGACAGCGAGGTGATCCCCAACGACTGCACGAGCTTGTCCATCCGCCGGGTGCTCACGCCCAGCAGGTAGCAGGTTGCGACTACCGACGTCAGGGCCGCCTCCGCACGCCGGCGGCGGGTGAGCAGCCACTCGGGGAAGTAGGCCCCGGTGCGCAGCTTGGGGATCGCGACGTCGATCGTGCCGACCCGGGTGTCCAGGTCCCGGTGGCGGTAGCCGTTGCGCCGGTTGACCCGGTCATCGCTGACCTGGCCCCACCCGGCCCCGCAAACCGCGTCGGCCTCGGCCGACAGCAACGCGTCGATGAACGTGCTCAGCAGCTCACGCATCAGGTCCGGGGACGCCTGAGCCAACTGCTCGTGCAGGAAGCGGGCAGGGTCGATACTCGTGGGTGCGGTCATCGTGGAGTCCTTCTTCGAGTCGGTTGTGAGAGATCACTCGAAGGGTCACGCGATGACCGCGTTCTCGTCTACGACAACACGATCACCGAGCTACCGGTACACCACTCTGGCGGACGCAACTCAACACCAAGACCGGCGGTCGCTACCAAGACCAGATCCGCAAAGGCAGTGACCAAGCACGCGCAGGACTGGACAAGGTCGGCTCGGATCGACCCGAACCTGGCACCGACAGGCCCCTCTCGACCACGCCTGGCCCTCGCTGACGATCAACCACTACCCCGAAGAAGCGGAGAACCCATGTCCCCCCCGCCCCACTCACCAGGTCCCGGTCGCTTCCGCCGGGTCGCGGCAGGCCGG
>JACIXM010000308.1 GCA_014360395.1 Actinotalea sp. | reverse complement strand
TGGGCCGCGATGTTCACGCGGTACTTCGCGCGGCGCGGGGTGACCCCGCCCTACACGGAGGAGGACTACTTCCTCCACGTCGACGGGCGGCCGCGGTACGACGGCGTCCGGGCGGCGCTGGCGTCCCGCGGCGTCGTGCTGCCGGAGGGGGACCCGGCCGACGAGCCGTGGACGGAGACGGTCTGCGGCCTGGGCAACGCCAAGAACGCGATGTTCAACGACATCCTCGCGACGCAGGGGGTCGCGCCCTACCCCGGCTCGGTGCGGCTCGTGGAGGACCTCCGCGCCCGGGGGACGGGCGTCGCGGTCGTCTCCAGCTCCCGCAACGCCCGCGCGGTGCTGGAGGCGGCGGGGATCGCGGACCGCTTCCCCGTCGTCGTCGACGGCGCCGTGGCGCGGGCCGAGGGGCTCGCGGGCAAACCCTCCCCGGAGACCTTCCGGCGCGCCGCCGACCTCCTCGGGGCGACGGTGGCAGGCTCGGTGGTGATCGAGGACGCCGTCTCCGGCGTCGCGGCCGGACGCGCCGGGGGCTTCGGCCTCGTCGTCGGGGTCGACCGGGGAGCAGGTGAGCAGGTGCTGCGGGACGCGGGCGCGGACGTCGTCGTCGCCGACCTGGCGGAGCTCGTGCCGTGAGCAGGCCGGACGACCCCACCGGGCCCATCGGCACCCCCTTGGCGCGCGGGGACGCCGCGGAAGGCCGCGACGGCGCCGCCGACCGCCGTCCGCTCGGCGGCGGCCCGGTCGGTGGGTACGCGGACGACCACATGGACGGCGCGCCGCGCGACCCCTCCGCGTACCAGGGGCGCGGCCGCCGTGGGCCGGTCCACACCGACGTGCCGGGTCACCACGCGCACCACGCCCGGGACGACCACCACGGCCGCCACGGGGCCCACCGGCGCGCCGAGCCGGTCCACCGCGACCCCGTCGCCTACCTCGACCGCACCCGCTTCCCGGCCGACCCGTGGCGCCTCACGGAGACCTTCTTCGACCCGGAGGACCACGGCACCACCGAGACCCTCTTCGCCCTGGGCAACGGGTACATCGGGATGCGCGGCAACCTCGAGGAGGGCCGCGACTTCCACACCCACGGGACGTACGTCAACGGCTTCCACGAGACGTGGCCCATCCGGCACGCCGAGGAGGCGTACGGCTTCGCCGAGGTCGGCCAGACCGTCGTCAACGTGCCGGACCCCAAGGTCATGCGCCTGTACGTGGACGACGAGCCGCTGCTGCTGTCCGTCGCCGACCTGGTGTCCTACGAGCGGTCCCTGGACCTGCGGGACGGGGTGCTCTACCGGGACATCCTGTGGCGCACGCCCTCCGGCAACCGGGTCCGGGTGCGCTCGCGGCGGATGGTCTCCTTCCGCCAGCGGCACCTCGCGGTCATGACGTTCGAGGTCACGGTCCTGGACCGCGAGGTCCCCGTGGTCGTGTCCTCCCAGCTCATCAACCGCCAGGACGGCCTCGACGAGTACCGGACCAGCCCGGGCTCGGGGACGAACGCCGACCCGCGGCGCGCGACCCAGTTCGAGCACCGGGTGCTGCAGCCCGAGGTGCACTGGGGCGACGAGACCCGCACGGTCGTGGCGTACCGCTGCACGAACTCCGGCATGACCCTCGGGGTCGCCGCCGACCACCACGTCGACAGCGAGAACGTCGTCGAGCTGCTCACCCAGGTCGAGCCGGACTACGCCAAGCACGTGTACCGGGTCAAGGCGCAGCCGGGTGTGCCGATCACCATCACCAAGGCGGTCAGCTACCACACGTCCCGCGGCGTGCCCGCCCGCGAGCTCGTCAACCGGTGCCGGCGCACCCTGGACCGCATCCGGGACGAGGGCATCGAGCAGCAGTTCGTCGACCAGCGCCAGTGGCTGGACGAGTACTGGGAGCGGTCGGACGTCGTCGTCGAGGGGCAGCCGGAGGTGCAGCAGGCGCTGCGCTGGAACCTGTTCCAGATCGCGCAGGCCTCGGCCCGCGCCGAGGGCAACGGCATCGCGGCGAAGGGCCTGACCGGCTCCGGGTACAGCGGCCACTACTTCTGGGACACGGAGATCTACCTCGTCCCCTACCTCGTCTACACCTCGCCCGGCATCGCCCGGAACGCGGTGCGCTTCCGCTACACGATGCTGCCCGCCGCCCAGCGCCGTGCCCGGCAGCTCAACGAGGACGGCGCCCTGTTCCCGTGGCGGACGATCAACGGCGAGGAGGCCTCGGCGTACTACGCCGCGGGCACCGCGCAGTACCACATCGACGCGGACGTCGCGTACGCCCTGGACAAGTACGTCCGGGTCACCGGCGACGAGGAGTTCCTCGCGCACGAGGGCATCGACGTGCTCGTGGAGACGGCGCGGATGTGGGTCGACCTGGGGTTCTGGCGCGGCAACGGCAGCGACTCCTTCCACATCTACGGCGTGACCGGGCCGGACGAGTACACGACCGTCGTCAACGACAACCTCTTCACCAACGTCATGGCCCGGTTCAACCTCCAGCGCGCCGCGGACGCCGTGCGCGGGCTCGCGCGGACGCGCCCGCAGGACCACGCGCGCATGGTCGCCCGCCTGGGTCTGCGCGAGGACGAGGTCGCCGAGTGGGTCCGGGCGGCGCAGTCGATGGCCATCCCGTTCGACGAGAACCTCGGCATCCACCCGCAGGACTCCCAGTTCCACGAGCGCGAGGTGTGGGACCTGCAGGGCACGCCCGCCGACCGGCGCCCGCTGCTGCTGCACTACCACCCGCTGGTCATCT
>JACIXM010000307.1 GCA_014360395.1 Actinotalea sp. | reverse complement strand
CCGGCTCGTCGCCCGCCGCCGACGCGCTGCACGCCGTCGGCGCGACCCGCGACGCCCTCGCAGCCGCGCTGCCCGCCGTCCGCGGCAACGCCAAGGTCACCAGCCCGGACCCCGAGGGCACCTACAAGGCGCTCGAGCAGTACGGCCGCGACCTCACCGCCGAGGCCCGCGAGGGGCGGCTGGACCCGGTGATCGGCCGGGACGCCGAGATCCGCCGCGTCGTGCAGGTCCTGTCCCGCCGCACCAAGAACAACCCCGTCCTCATCGGCGAGCCGGGCGTCGGCAAGACCGCCGTCGTCGAGGGGCTCGCCCAGCGGATCGTGGACGGCGACGTGCCCGAGTCCCTGCGCGGCAAGCGCCTCGTCGCGCTCGACCTGGCCGCGATGGTGGCGGGCGCGAAGTACCGCGGCGAGTTCGAGGAGCGGCTCAAGGCCGTGCTCGAGGAGATCAAGCAGTCCGAGGGCGAGGTCGTCACCTTCATCGACGAGCTCCACACCGTCGTCGGCGCCGGCGCGGCGGAAGGCTCCATGGACGCCGGCAACATGCTCAAGCCGATGCTCGCCCGCGGCGAGCTCCGCCTCGTCGGCGCGACCACCCTCGACGAGTTCCGCGAGCGCATCGAGAAGGACCCGGCCCTGGAGCGGCGCTTCCAGCAGGTCTTCGTCGGCGAGCCGTCCGTGGAGGACACCGTCGCGATCCTGCGCGGCATCGCCCCCAAGTACGAGGCGCACCACCAGGTGACGATCTCCGACGCCGCCCTCGTCGCCGCCGCCACGCTGTCCGACCGGTACATCACCGGGCGGCAGCTCCCCGACAAGGCGATCGACCTCGTCGACGAGGCAGCGTCGCGCCTGCGCATGGAGATGGACTCCTCCCCGGTCGAGATCGACGAGCTCCAGCGCGCCGTCACGCGCCTGGAGATGGAGGAGACCTACCTGCGCTCCGCCGACGACGACGCCTCCCGCGAGCGCCTGGAGAAGCTGCGGGCCGAGCTGGCCGACCGCCGCGAGGCGCTGGCCGGCCTGACGGCCCGTTGGGAGAGCGAGAAGGCCGGTCACGACCGCCTGGGCCAGCTGCGCGCGCGGCTGGACGAGCTGCGCATCGCCGCCGACCGGTACCAGCGCGAGGGCGACTACGAGAACGCCTCCCGCCTGCTCTACGGCGAGATCCCGACCGTGGAGAAGGAGATCGCGCAGGCCGAGGCCGCGGAGGCGGAGCGGGCGACCGGCGGCGCCCACGACGAACCGCCGATGATCTCCGAGAAGGTCGGCCCGGACGAGATCGCCGAGGTCGTGTCCGCGTGGACGGGCATCCCCACCGGGCGCCTGCTCGAGGGCGAGACCGCCAAGCTCCTGCGGATGGAGGAGGTGCTCGGGCAGCGGCTCATCGGGCAGACGCGCGCGGTGGCGACCGTGTCCGACGCGGTGCGGCGGTCCCGGGCGGGGATCTCCGACCCCGACCGCCCCACCGGCTCGTTCCTCTTCCTGGGGCCGACCGGCGTCGGCAAGACCGAGCTGGCCAAGTCGTTGGCGGACTACCTCTTCGACGACGAGCGCGCGATGGTCCGCATCGACATGTCCGAGTACTCCGAGAAGCACTCGGTCGCGCGCCTGGTCGGGGCGCCCCCCGGCTACGTCGGCTACGAGGAGGGCGGCCAGCTCACGGAGGCCGTGCGGCGCCGGCCCTACTCCGTCGTGCTGCTGGACGAGGTGGAGAAGGCCCACCCGGAGGTCTTCGACATCCTCCTGCAGGTGCTCGACGACGGGCGCCTCACCGACGGCCAGGGCCGCACGGTGGACTTCCGCAGCACGATCCTCGTGCTGACCTCGAACCTCGGCTCGCAGTTCCTCGTCGACCCGGCGCTGGACGACGCCGCCAAGCGCGACGCCGTCATGCAGGCGGTCCGCGCCGCGTTCAAGCCCGAGTTCCTCAACCGCCTCGACGACGTGGTCCTCTTCGACGCGCTGAGCCTGGAGGAGCTGGGTCGGATCGTGGACCTGCAGATCGCCCGCCTCGCCGAGCGCCTCGCCGACCGGCGGCTCACGCTCGAGGTCACGCCCGCCGCGCGGGAGTGGCTCGCGATCGAGGGCTACGACCCGGCGTTCGGCGCCCGGCCGCTGCGCCGCCTCGTGCAGCGCGAGATCGGGGACCGGCTGGCGCGCATGCTGCTGTCCGCCCAGGCGCACGACGGCGGCGTCGTCGTCGTCGACCGCGGCGAGGCGGCCGACGGCGCCCCGGGGCTCACGCTGACGGCGTCCTGACGCCGCCGTCCCGTGGCGCCCGGGTGACCCCGGGCGGTCTCCGGGCGACGGCGGGGCGTCGGCGACGTAGCGTCGGATCATGGACTGGAGCCCGTACGACGCCGCCCTGTTCGACCTCGACGGGGTCCTGAC
>JACIXM010000306.1 GCA_014360395.1 Actinotalea sp. | reverse complement strand
GGGGGTGGTCTGCGTCGCGTCGTCCTGCGCCGTCCCCGCCTGCCCGGCGTCCCCGCCCGCGGGGACGGACGGCCCCGCCTGCCCGGCACGTTCCGCGGCGGCCCCGGCCGAGGCGGCCGACGCCGGCGCCGCGGCGGGCGCTGCCTCCCGCACCGGAGGCGTGGTCGGGGGCGCCGTGGGGACAGCCGGAGCATCGGCGGTCGTCGGAGCCGGGTCGGGAGCGACGGAGGCCGGGGCAGCAGGTGCCGGCGCGGACGACACCGCCGGACGGTCACCGCCGGCCGGCGCCGGCGCACCGACGCGCACGCCGCCGACGACGTCCCGCTCGAGCTTCTCCAGCCGGGCGGCGAGCCCGCGGGCGCCGTCGTCGACGGCGGGCAGCAGCAGCCGCGCGGCGAGGAGCTCCAGGTGCAGCCGCGGCGACGTCGCGCCCGTCATCTCGGTGAGCGCGTCGTTGACGAGGTCGGCCGAGCGCGACAGCTCCGCCGCCCCGAGGGTGGACGCCTGCGACGTCATCCGCTCGTACTGGTCGGCCGGCACGTCCCGCAGGACCGCGCGGGCCGCCTCCCCCGAGGCGGCGATGACGATGAGGTCGCGCAGCCGCTCCAGGAGGTCCTCGACGAAGCGCCGCGGCTCGTGCCCGGAGGAGATGACGCGGTCCACGACCCGGAAGGCGCTGGCGCCGTCCCGCACGGCGATCGCGTCGACCGCGTCGTCCAGCAGCGCCGCGTGCGTGAAGCCGAGCAGCGCGACGGCGCGCTCGTAGTCCAGGCCGCTCTCGTCGGCGCCCGCGACCAGCTGGTCCAGCACCGACATCGAGTCCCGCACCGAGCCGCCGCCCGCGCGCACGACCAGCGGGAGCACGCCGGAGCCCACCGGGACGTGCTCCGCGGCGCAGACCTGCTCGAGGTAGGGCGTCAGCACGTCCGGTGGGACGAGCCGGAACGGGTAGTGGTGGGTGCGGGACCGGATGGTCCCGATGACCTTGTCCGGCTCCGTCGTCGCGAAGATGAACTTCACGTGCGGCGGCGGCTCCTCGACGATCTTCAGCAGCGCGTTGAAGCCCTGCGGCGTGACCATGTGCGCCTCGTCGAGGATGAAGACCTTGAACCGGTCGCGGGCCGGGGCGAAGGCCGCCCGCTCACGCAGGTCGCGGGCGTCGTCGACGCCGTTGTGGCTCGCCGCGTCGATCTCGACCACGTCCAGGCTGCCCGCCCCGCCCCGCGCGAGCTCCACGCACGACTCGCACTGCCCGCACGGGGTCGCCGTCGGCCCCTCGGCGCAGTTGAGGCAGCGGGCGAGGATCCGCGCCGACGTCGTCTTGCCGCAGCCGCGCGGTCCGCTGAACAGGTACGCGTGGGTCACCTTGCCCGTGCGCAGCGCCTGCATGAGGGGCTCCGTGACGTGCTCCTGCCCGATGACCTCGGCGAAGCTCTCCGGCCGGTAGCGGCGGTACAGGGCGGTCGTCACGGAGGGAACCCTACGCGTCGCCGCTGACACGGTCACCGGCCCCTGGGGGCGCCCCTCACGGCAGGGCGAGCTCGACCGCGAAGCCGCCGACGACGGCGTACCCCACGAGCGCGAGGACGGTCCGCAGGCGGGGGCTCACGCGGGCGCCGAGGGCGGTGCCGGCCGCCGCGAGCGCGAGCTGCCACGCCGCGGACGCCACACCGATCCCCACGACGAACGCGACGGCCGCCGTCGGCGTCGCGAGGCGGTCGGCCAGACCCGCGGCCACCGCGACGAAGTACACGACCGTCAGCGGGTTGACCGCGGTGAGCGCGACGAACCGCAGGAAGGTCCGCCCGGGCGCGGGAGCCGTCGACGCACCGGGACGTCCGCAGCGCTCGGCCGGGGCGGGCACCGGGCCACCGACCAGCACCCCGACCGGGGCCGCCGTCGGAACCGCGACCGCGGCACAGGCGGGCGGCGCGGCATCGTCGGCGGCGTCCGGTGACGGCGGGCTCCCCGCCCGCACGAGGCCGACGACGCCGCGCGCCGCCACGAGGGCGAGCGCGACCGCCCCGAGCATCTGGACGGAGCGGGCGTGGGCGGCGAGCG
>JACIXM010000305.1 GCA_014360395.1 Actinotalea sp. | reverse complement strand
GGTGGGTGCCGCCCTCGCCGTGTGGGGGCTGCGCCGGGCCGAGGACCGGTCCGCCGGGACGGGCGCGACGACGGCCGCGGCCCGCGCGGCCGACACCCGTCCGCGGCGCACCGGCGCGGTCTCGGTCCTGCAGGTGCTGGGCTCGCAGGTCGGTCACGGTCAGCAGGTGCTGTGGCGGGACCCGTCGGCGGTGTTCTTCGCGGTGGTGTTCCCGGTGCTCCTCGTGGCCGTCATCCCCGTGGTGAACGGGGGTGGCCGGCAGGAGCTGGGCGACTCGGGCCTGAACCTGGGGGTGTTCTTCGCCGTGACGATGGCCGTCTACGGGGCCGCGGTGACGGCGTACGTGAACATGCCCGGGAACCTGGCGGAGGACCGGGAGCGGGGGGTGCTCAAGCGGCTGCGCGGCACGCCGGTGCCCGGGCCGGCCCTGCTCGCCGGGCGGGTGGTCGCGGCGCTCGTGGTGGCGCTGCTGACCCTGCTCGCGGCCTGGGTCCTGGCGATGGTCATGTACGGCGCGGGGGTGCCCGCGTCGTGGCTCGGGATGATCGGCGTCTTCGTCGTGGTGGCGGTGTGCTTCGCCGCGGTCGGCCTCGCGGTCCTGTCCCTGGTCGCCCGGAGCCAGTCGGTCATCGGCGTCACCCTCGGCACGCTGCTGCCCCTGTCGTTCGTCAGCGACGTGTTCATGTTCGGCGTGACGTACCCGGACTGGCTGGAGCGACTGACGTGGGTCTTCCCGCTCCGCCACGCCACGCGCGTGATGACGGAGGTCACCGGGGGCCTGGGAGTGGGCTGGGAGCACCTGGGCGTCCTCGCGCTGTGGACGCTCGCCGGGCTGGTCGTGGTCCTGCTGAGGTTCCGCTGGACCCTGGAGTCGACGGGGCGCCGGAGGCGTGCGCCCGGGCTCGCCGCGCGGGGCTGAGCCCGCACGCGACGCGAGGCCTCCGGTGGGAGGGGCGCCGAGGCGTGGTCGGCCCCACGGCGCCGTGACAGGACGCGAGAGGCGTCCCGCGCCAGACTGATCGACATGGAGCGACGGCGGGTGCTCGACGGCCTGGTGGGGGCCGGCGTCCTGCTGCTCGTGCTGGTGGTCGTCGGCCTGGTCACATTCCTGGTCATGACCGAGCCGGCCGGGACCGGCTCGGTGCCGTCGGCCGGCCCGACGTCGGGCAGCGGCCCGGACGCCCCGTCCGCGGAGCCCTCGCCGTCCCCGCCGACCGACCTCACCGCGGGCGAGGTCTGGCTCGGCGACGTCGCCCTCGAGGCGGGGTCCCTCGCCACCGTCGACGGACTGCTGCGGGACGTCCGTGCCGACGGCGTCGACGTGCGCACCGGCCCTGCGGGGCTGACGGCGGCGTCGATGGTGCTGGACGCCACGGTCCCCTTCGAGCTCGTGGCGGAGCAGATCGGTGAGGGGATCGTCGTCGGCCCGGCGCCCCGCGGCGAGGCCCGGGTCTCGCGCAGCACCGAGCTGCTCGGCCGTCGGCTGAACGTCTCCGCCACGGGCACGGTCACGGTGGTGGACGGTCAGCTGGTCGTCGAGCCGACCGCGATCGACGTCGGCGGACCGTCGCTCCTGTCCGGGGTCCTCGCGGCGCTCGCCCGGGAGGCCGTGACGATCGCGCACGAGATCGAGGGACTGCCCGAGGGGATGGTGCTCGACGACGTCGTCGTGCAGGAGGACGGGTTCCGCGCGCGGCTGGTGGGGGACGACGTGTGGCTCGCGCCGGGAGCGCTCGGGGTCGCGCCCTAGGCGCCGTCGGCGGGCCGACGACGACGGCGCCGCGAGCGTGCGGCGCTCAGGCCGCGGGCGAGCTGATCCCGATGGCGCCGATGATCAGTGCCATGACGAGCACCGTCACGAGCTCGTGCGCGACGTTCATGAGCGTCAGCTGCCACGGCCGGCCCTCGAACGCGTCGTGGGTGATGAACCGCGCCGCGGTGAATCCCGCCCAGAGGATCAGCCCGGTGACCACCGCGCTGGTCAGGAACGACCCGCCGTAGAAGCCCCACGAGATCGCGGCGGCCCCGGCGAGGACGGCGGCCGAGACGAAGCTGACGACGACGGTCAGCCCGATGGCCACGACCGCACTGGACGGCTGCTCGATCCGCGCCAGCCGCTCCCACCGCCGGCCGAAGACGGGTGGGGCGTACCAGACCGAGCCGATCACCATCGTCGAGAGGGTGGCCAGGACCACCGCCCACCAGTTGATCTCCGGGACCACGTCGCCACCTCTTCGTCGAGGCACCCGTGCGGGTGCGGGCGTGGCGATGCTACGCCCGGGTGGGCCTCGAAGCCTGGACGACGAAGGGCCCGTCACCCACATCTGCGCAGGTCACGGGCCCTTCATGCGGCGGAGGATGGGGGATTCGAACCCCCGAGGGTGTTACCCCAACACGCTTTCCAAGCGTGCGCCATAGGCCACTAGGCGAATCCTCCAGGCGTGTAGAGGGTACCGGACACCCGGCGTGCCTCGTCCACCCGAGGGCTCGGCCCCACCCCGCCCTGGCACGTGTCGGTGCCCGGGTGCACGATCGGGCCCAGGCGCACCGTCCGGTCGCCGTGAGGAGGAAGCGCGTCCATGGCCGAGGTCCTGCTGTTCCACCACGCCTGCGGGCTGACCGCCGGGGTCCAC
>JACIXM010000304.1 GCA_014360395.1 Actinotalea sp. | reverse complement strand
ACCGCCGGCCGTCGTGCTGCCCGGAGAACTTTTCGCCGCCCGTTCACCCCGCGTTCACCTTGCGGCGACCCTCGGGTAGGGCACGCTCGTACTGTTGACCCGGCCGAGAACCCGGCCCGCGACCGACCCCGAACGGAGAGCCGTGACGCGCACCCTGCGTCAGACCCCCCACCCCGCCGGCCCGTCGACCGCCCCTCGTCCCGCCCCCGCCCCGCACGGCCCCCGTGCCCGCGGTGGTCGTGCGCTGGGTGCGCTGGTCGGCGTCGCCGCGCTGCTCATCGTGAGCGGGTGCGGGTCGGACGACCCCATCAACCACCCGTGGCGCCCGGGCGGGCCGCCCGCGGAGGGCGGCGGCGCCGCCGAGGTGGTCGAGGGTCTGCGCGGCACGGTGGCGGGCGCGGGCGCGAGCTCGCAGGAGGCCGCCATGCAGGCGTGGATCGCCGGCTTCCAGTCGGCGAACCCCGACGCCTCCGTGGCGTACGACCCGGTCGGGTCCGGGGGCGGGAGGACGCAGTTCGTCGAGGGCGGCGTCGTCTTCGCCGGCACCGACGCGGCGCTGGACGAGGAGGAGCTCGCGGGAGCCGAGCAGCGCTGCGCGCCGGGTGGCGTCGTCGAGGTGCCGCTCTACATCTCGCCGATCGCGGTCATGTTCAACCTCGAGGGCGTGGACAGCCTCAACATGTCCGCCGCGACGCTCGCCGGCATCTTCGCCCGCGACATCACGCGCTGGGACGACGAGCGCATCGCGGCCGAGAACCCGGACGTCAGCCTGCCGGACGTCGCCATCACCCCCGTGAACCGGTCCGACGAGTCCGGCACGACCGAGAACTTCACCGAGTACCTGCACGAGGCCGCGCCCGAGGCGTGGCCGTACGACCCGAGCGGGAACTGGCCGCTCACCGGCGGCCAGTCGGCGCAGGGCACCTCCGGCGTGGTCCAGACGGTCCAGGACGGGCAGGGGACCATCACGTACGCCGACGCCTCGCGGACCGGTTCGCTGGGTACCGTCGCCCTGGGCGTCGGCGAGGAGTGGGTGCCCTTCTCGCCGGAGGCCGCCGCCGCGGTGGTGGACGCGTCCCCCCGCGCCGAGGGGCGCCCTGACGGCAGCCTGGTCGTCGAGCTCGACCGCGACACCACCGCCGCCGGCGCCTACCCGCTCGTCCTCGTGTCGTACACCGTGGCGTGCACCGCCTACGCCAGCGCGGCTGACGCCGAGCTCGTCGGCGCGTTCCTCGCGTACGTCGCGAGCGAGGCCGGCCAGGGCACGTCCGCCGAGGCCGCGGGGTCGGCGCCGATCTCCGAGGCCCTGCGCGAGCAGGTCCTCGCCCTCGTCGAGGCCATCAGCCAGGAGACCCCGTGACCACTGAGCCGACCACCTCCACCCCGCCGCCCGCGCGCGAGGTCGCCCGGCCCCAGCGCGACCGGGCCGGGCGGGTGTTCGCCGGGCTGTCCACCGGCGCCGGTGCGCTCATCCTCGTGGTGCTCGCGGCCGTGGCGGGGTTCCTCCTGCTCGAGGCGTGGCCCGCGATCACCGCTCCCGCGGAGCAGCTGTCCCGCATCAGCTGGATCCCCGCCGACGGTTCGCTGCTCACCTACGTCGGGCCGCTGATCTTCGGCACGCTGGTCGCGGCGTTCCTGGCGCTGCTGCTCGCGGTGCCCGTGGCGATCGGGATCGCCCTGTTCATCTCGCACTACGCCCCCCGGCGCCTGGCGAACGCGCTCGGGTACGTGGTCGACCTGCTCGCCGCGATCCCGAGCGTCGTCTACGGCCTCTGGGGCGGTCTCGTCCTCGCCCCGCTGGTCCAGCCCGTGTGGCAGTGGCTCAGCGAGACCCTCGGGTGGATCCCGCTCTTCCAGGGCCCCGCGGCGACGCCGGCCCGGGTCATGATGACCGTCGGCGTCGTGCTCGCCGTGATGATCCTGCCCATCATCACCGCCGTCTCGCGCGAGGTGTTCCTCCAGACGCCGCGCCTCCACGAGGAGGCGGCGCTGGCGCTCGGGGCCACCCGCTGGGAGATGGTCAGGATGGCGGTCCTGCCCTTCGGGCGGTCCGGCGTCATCAGTGCTGCCATGCTCGGCCTCGGCCGGGCGCTGGGGGAGACCATGGCCGTCCTCATGATCCTCTCGCCGGGGCTCACCTACAGCCTTGCGCTGCTGCTCGCCGGCCGTCAGCAGACGATCGCGGCGAACATCGCCCTGCAGTTCCCCGAGGCGAGCCCGCTCGGCGTCAGCGCGCTCATCGCGACCGGCCTGGCGCTGTTCGTCATCACGCTCGCGGTCAACATGCTCGCGCGCTGGGTCGTGGCCCGCCGCGCCGACTTCTCGGGAGCCAACTGATGACCACGACGACCGGCCGCACGACGGCGGCCCCGCCCAGCACGCGTGACGCCCTGACCCGCCCGGACACCCGACGCAAGCTCGTCGACCGCGTGATGCGGGGCGTCGTGACGCTGGCCTTCCTCGTGGCGCTCGTCCCGCTGCTGTCCCTGGTGTGGACGGCCCTGGTCAACGGGTTCGACCGGCTCAGCCCCTACTTCCTCGCCGTCTCGATGCGCGGCGTCTTCGGCGGGATGGACGCCGGTGGCATCCACCATGCGATCGTCGGGACGCTCCTCGTCACCGGCTTCGCCGCGCTGATCTCGGTCCCGATCGGCCTGCTCACGGCGATCTACCTCGTCGAGTACGGCACCGGCAAGCTCGCCCGCGCGGTGACGTTCTTCGTCGACGTCATGACGGGCATCCCCTCGATCGTGGCCGGCCTGTTCGCGTACGCCCTCTTCGCCGTCTTCTTCGGTCCGGGGGTACGGTTCGGCGCCGTGGGCGCCGTCGCCCTGTCCGTGCTCATGACGCCGGTCGTCGTGCGGTCCAGCGAGGAGATGCTGCGGCTCGTGCCGAACGAGCTGCGTGAGGCCGCCTATGCGCTCGGCGTGCCCAAGTGGCTCACCATCATCAAGGTGGTGCTGCGGACGGCGGCCGCGGGAATCGTCACCGGCGTCATGCTGGCCGTCGCCCGTGTCATCGGGGAGACGGCGCCGCTGCTCATCACGCTCGGCGTCATCGACTCGATCAACTACAACCTCTTCGAGGGTCGGATGATGACCCTGCCGGTGTACGTCTACCGGCAGTACCAGCAGGGCCTCGTGCCCTGCCGCCCCGACCAGCTCGACTGCATCGCGACGATCAACTACGACCGCGCGTGGGCGGCGGCGCTCGTGCTCATCATCATCGTCCTGCTCCTCAACCTTCTCGCCCGCCTCATCGCCCGGTGGTTCGCCCCCGCCCGCGGGCACTGAGCGACCCCCGACCCGCGACCCCCGGCGCACACAGAGAGAGACCCATGGCTCAGCGCATCGACGTGAAGGACCTCGACGTCTACTACGGCAGCTTCAAGGCCGTCGCCGACGTCTCGATGATGATCGAGCCGCGCTCGGTGACGGCGCTCATCGGCCCGTCCGGCTGCGGCAAGTCGACGTTCCTGCGGACGCTCAACCGGATGCACGAGGTGCTCCCGGGCGCCCGGGTCGAGGGCACCGTGCTCATGGACGGCGTCGACCTGTACGGCAACGACGTCGACCCGGTCGCCGTCCGGCGCCAGATCGGCATGGTGTTCCAGCGCCCCAACCCGTTCCCGACGATGTCGATCGCGGAGAACGTGCTGGCCGGCGTGCGGCTCAACAACCGCCGCATCTCCAAGAGCGACGCCGAGACGCTCGTCGAGCAGTCGCTGGTCGGCGCGAACCTGTGGAAGGAGGTCAAGGACCGCCTCGACCGGCCCGGCTCCTCGCTCTCCGGCGGCCAGCAGCAGCGCCTCTGCATCGCGCGCGCCATCGCCGTCAAGCCCCAGGTGCTGCTCATGGACGAGCCGGCCTCCGCGCTGGACCCGATCTCGACGCTCGCGATCGAGGACCTCATCGCCGAGCTCAAGAACGACTACACGATCGTCATCGTGACCCACAACATGCAGCAGGCGGCGCGCGTCAGCGACCGGACGGCGTTCTTCAACATCGCCGGGACGGGGGAGCCGGGTCGCCTCATCGAGATGGACGACACCCGCACGATGTTCTCGACCCCGTCCGTGCAGGCGACCGAGGACTACATCTCCGGCCGCTTCGGCTGACGGGGCGCTCCGACCCCAGCGGGTCGGCCGCGAGACCCAGCGGGTCGGCCGCGAGACGACGAGGGGCCCCGCACCGGCTGGCGCGGGGCCCCTCGTCGGCGTCGGGGGTGCCGCTCAGGGCACGAGGTCGGCGTACTCCTCGAGCGTGCCGTCCATGACCGGGATCTCGACGGTGGCCGACCCGGCGACGTCGCTGCGCAGGGTCACCTCGATCTTGCTGCCGGGGGGCGCCGGGACCGCGCCGACGTCGAGCGTCTCGTCGCCCTGCGGGCCGAGCAGGACGGTACCGCCGGCCGGGACCTCGATCGCGTCGCCCTGCTCGCCCGCCACCTCCAGGACCACCGACGCGTCCTGGGAGCCCCGGTTGGTCACGAAGCCGACGATCGTGCCGGGACCACCCTCCTCGGCGGTCAGCACGATGAGGTTCCCGGCCCGGAGGTCCCCGACCACCTGGCTCACGCCGTCGGAGGGGTCGTAGTCGAGGAGCGTGGTGATGGGGTTCGTCGCCGAGCACCCCGCGAGGAGCGCGGAGGCGGCGAGGGCGGCCGCGACGGACGCCGCGCGGCGGGGGAGGGTCGGGGTCGAGCGCTTCGCCACGGAGGTTCTCCTGGTCACGTCGGTCGTTGGCGCGCCACAGGGGCGGACGGGGGCCGGTCCCAGGGTACTGGCTCCGCGCGGGGGCCCGGCCGTGCGGCTCGGGCGTCCGCGGGGTGGCGGCGCACCGCCCGACGGCGCGGTCCGCGGGCCCGGCGGGCCGGCCGCCGGGCGCTCCGGGGGCCGTTCCTGGCCTTCGCGGGCCCTGGGGCGGTGGTGCCGAACCGGTTCGATCGGCCTGACCTGCGCAAACGCGCCACGGGTCCCGGAGCGGCCGCACGGGCCGTGGTAAGGTGGACCTCCGCGAAAGGGGACGTCCTCGAATGACCTTCACCGTAGGCGAGACCGTTGTCTACCCGCACCACGGCGCAGCACTGATCGAGGAGATCAAGAAGCGCACGATCCGGGGCGAGGAGAAGACTTATCTCAAGCTCAAGGTCGCCCAGGGCGACCTGACCATCGAGGTCCCAGCCGAGAACGTCGACCTGGTCGGCGTTCGTGACGTCGTGGGGCAGGAGGGCCTGGAGAAGGTCTTCGACGTCCTGCGCGCGCCGTACACCGAGGAGCCGACCAACTGGTCGCGCCGCTACAAGGCGAACCTCGAGAAGCTCGCGTCGGGCGACGTCATCAAGGTGGCCGAGGTCGTCCGTGACCTCTCCCGCCGCGACGCCGACCGTGGGCTCTCTGCCGGCGAGAAGCGCATGCTCGCCAAGGCCCGCCAGATCCTCGTCTCCGAGCTCGCCCTGGCCGAGCACACGGAGGAGGAGAAGGCGGAGGCCATCCTCGACGAGGTCCTGGCCTCCTGACACCGTCTGCGGCCCGCACGCCCACCCGCACGCCCACGACCGAGCACCCCGTGCCCGACCCCGTGGACCCCGTGCCCGCCCTCCGGGGCGACGGTGAGCGCGTGCGGGCCGTCGTCGTGCTCACCGCCGCCGGCAGCGGGTCGCGCCTGGGCCAGGCCCTGCCCAAGGCGCTCGTGCCGGTCGGTGGCGTGCCGCTGCTCGTGCACGCGCTGCGCGGCCTGTGGGCCTCCGGGGTCGTCGAGGAGGTCGTCGTGACCGTGCCCGCGGAGCACCGCGCCGCCTTCGAGGCCGTCGTCGCCACGGCTGTCGCCGACGCGGAGGCGGCCGGGGCGCCCGGCGCCGCGCGCTGCGTCGTCGGCGGGTCGACGCGGCAGGGGTCCGTGGCGGCCGGTCTCGCCGCGCTCCTGCCCGGCGCCGCGGCTCCGGCGGGGCGCACGGTCGTCCTCGTCCACGACGCGGCCCGAGCCCTCGTGCCGCCGGCCGTCGTGCGGCGCGTCGCCGAGGCCGTGGCCGGCGGGGCCGACGTCGTCGTGCCGGTCGTCCCCGTGACCGACTCCGTCCTCGACGTCGCCGACGGCGTCCGGCCGGTCGACCGCACCCGGCTGCGTGCCGTCCAGACGCCGCAGGGCTTCGAGGCTGGGCTCCTGGTCCGCGCCCACGCCGCGGGCGCGGACCGTGCCGGCGACGAGACGACGGCCGCCACCGACGACGCCCAGCTGTGCGTCGCCCTCGGGGCGCAGGTGACCCTCGTGGAGGGGCACCTCGACGCGGTCAAGGTGACGAGCCCACGGGACCTGGCGCTGGCCGAGGCCCTGGTGGCTGCGCGCTGGGTGGACCCGGTGTCCCAGGGAGAGAGATGACCGAGCAGGTGCCCGTGCCGCCGGGGCTGCCGCGGACCGGCATCGGGGTCGACGTGCACGCCTTCGCCGCACCAGGCAGCGGCCGCGAGATGTGGCTCGCGGGGCTCCACTGGCCCGGCGAGGTGGGCCTGGACGGGCACTCGGACGCCGACGTCGCCGCGCACGCCGCCGCCGATGCGCTGCTGTCCGCGGCGGGGCTGGGCGACCTCGGGTCGAACTTCGGCACGGCCGAGCCGCAGTGGGCGGGCGCCTCCGGGTCCGCGCTCCTGGCCGAGGCCGCCCGGCGGGTCCGCGCCGCCGGGTTCGCCATCGGCAACGTCGCCGTGCAGGTGATCGGCAACCGGCCCCGCCTGGGCACCCGCCGGGCGGAGGCGCAGGACGCGCTCTCCGCCGCCTGCGGCGCTCCCGTGAGCCTGTCCGCCACGACGACGGACGGCCTCGGCCTCACCGGTCGGGGGGAGGGCGTCGCGGCGGTCGCGACGGCGCTCGTCGTCGCGACCGACTGAGTCCGGAGACCGACTGAGTCCGGAGACCGGCTGAGGCCGGTCCCGCAGGCGGGGACGGGCGCCCGACGGCGTCGACGCGCCCGGGCCGGCTCGGGCTCAGGGCACGAGCACGATCTTCCCGCGCACCGCCCCCTCGATGCCGGTCCGGTGCGCCTTCGCGACGTCGGCGAGGTGGTAGGTCGCGCCCACGGGCACGCGCAGGCGACGGTCCCCGGCCATCTCGACCAGGCGCCGACGCGCGTCGTGCCGCACGGCCGTACCCGGGTCCGCGCCCTTGCCGTGGCCGAGCACCTGGATGCCGAGGGCGGGCCCACGGTGGAAGTTCGCGATCGTCGCCACCCGGCGCCGGTCCCCGACCACCTCGAGGGACACGTCGAGGGCCTCGTCCGAGCCCACCGTGTCGATCGCGGCGGTCACCCGCGGGGCGAGCGCGCGGACCCGGTCCGCCAGTCCCGGGCCGTACGTCACCGGCAGGCCCCCGAGCTCGACGAGGTGCTCGTGGTTCTGCGACGCGGCCGTGCCGACGACGCGCGCGCCGCGCATCCGGGCCAGCTGCACGACCATGCCTCCGACGCCGCCCGCGGCGCCGTGGACGAGCACGGTGTCCCCGGCACCCACGTGGACCGCGGTGACGGCGTGCCACGCGGTGGTCCCGGTGAGCAGGAGGCCTCCGGCCGGCGCCCAGTCCAGCGACGGCGGCTTGGCGACGAG